>QHUF01000216.1:5865-9013 GCA_003221075.1 Gemmatimonadota bacterium | reverse complement strand
CTCCTGGGAGCCTCGCTGTGGCTCGCAGCCTGCTCGGACATGAACAAGCCTTCGGGCAGCGTTTTGGCCGACCGCTACCCCTGCGATCAGGGAATAGGCGCAGATCCTGATGTGGTCTGGCACGAAGACTTCGAAGCGGGCTCGGTGGCGGCAATAACGGCGCGCTACGACGACTACAAGAACCCGGGCAGCATGGCGCTGGTCGCCGACAAGCCGTCGCAGAGCTGCGGTGCGGCCTCGATGAGCCTCACATCCGGTGGCTCGACCGCGAGCGCCGACGACGCCACCGACCTGTTCAAGAAGTTGCTCAAACCCGACGGATCCGGATTCGATGAGCTGTACGTGCGCTGGTACGTCAAGTATCAGGCTGGCGCTCCGTGGCATCACACCGGCGTCTGGCTAGGCGGCTACAACCCTCCGAGTAACTGGCCCAACCCGCAGGCGGGGACGAAGCCTGTCGGCAACGACCGGGTCTCCTTCGCAATCGAGCCGGTGTGGGGCGCATCTCCCACCCTCCGCTTCGATTTCTACGACTACTGGATGGGGATGCATACCTGTTCGAGCTGCGGCGGTGCTTACTGGGGCAACGCCCTGGTGAGCCAGGACGCCTTCACCGTAGACGAGGATCTCTGGGACTGCTTCGAAGTCCACGCCAAGCTCAACACCGACTTGGCCTCGGCCGCAGGGGCCGAGCTCGAGGTGTGGAAGAATGACGTCCTCGTCCAGCGGTTTCCCGAGACGGGTGCGAACGGGTACTGGGTGCAGGACCATTACTGCCCGGCTGGGGCCGATGGCTCGCAATGCAACTACTCGCCCAGTTTGCCGGGCCCGTTGGACATCCAGTTCCGCAGCAGCGCGGCGCTGCAACTGAACCACATCTGGCTGCAGAACTACATCACGGACGCGAGCGCAGGAAGCGTGTGGTTCGACGATGTCGTCGTGGCCAAGACTCGGATCGGCTGTCTCCGTTAGCCCTCTAGTTGAAGGGGGGCAACAGCGAAGAGCCGGCGGAGGATGTCCGCCGGCTCGTTCGTCATCCCCTTGATCAGTCGCTATGGCGCGTTCTGATAGAAGCGCACCTGCAACAGCTTCAACCCGTTGTTGTCGAAATCCCAGAAGAACCCTTGCAGACACGGATCGAAGAGACTCACGGTTGTGCCACCGCAAGCGGTTACCGCGTCCGCGTTGGCAATCGGGTCGAGCACGATCGTCGTGAGAGCGTCCGTCACGTTGCGGAAGCTGCTCTTGCCTTTGTCGCGCACGAAGACCTCGTTCTGCGTCGAGCAAATCACGCCCGCTGTGTTAATGTCGAGGTCGCTCGCGCAGGTCGTGATCTTGGCTTGCCCGCCGGGCTTGCCGAGCGCACGAGCCCAGACCGTGTAACTCCCCGGGGCCGGGAGGGAGAACGAAGCCTCCCCGTCGGTCCCGTTCTTGTCGAGCACGTCGAACACCCCGTCAGCATTCTGACTCAGAAGGATTTTCGTGCTGACGCTGACGTCTTTGCTCCCCAGACTGACGAAGATGACGTGCCCGCTCGCCCAATCGGGATTGGCGTTCTTGGCGCGTGGGACGCCGACGATGTTGAGACTGTAGTGCGCTCCGCTGGGAGCGCCGTTCCCGGTCTGCGCGACGGCTGGAGCCGTCGCAAAGATCGTTGCAGCCAGGACGGCCGCCGAGCAACTGGTGGTACGCATGAAACCTCCCCGTGTGATTGAACGCGACCCACCGTCCTGGGGCGTTGCAGCGTCCAATGAGCATCTGCTCGCGAGACGCTGCCTCTGGGTCGTTCGAAACGATAGTCCGTCGCTACTTTACCAGGCGTGAGCACAATCACGACACTTCCGGTGACCCGAATGAGCGGCCGCATGTACCGCCTCGCTGGCTGGTGCAGGACGGCGACATCTGGATCAGGAGAGTCCTGGTTCGATCCCCGGAGGGGCAGGTGCACTTTTGGCGAGTTCCTCTTCCACGAGCTTGCGCCTCAGAATCTTGAGTACCCCGCTCTTAGGCAACTCACTTCGAACCTCGATCGCCCTCGGCACCTTGTAGGCGGCCAGGTTCTCGCGGCAGAACGCCAGCAGTTGCGCCGCCGTTGCCGCCTGCCCTGGCTTCAGCACCACAAATGACTTGACTCGCTCGCCGCGCTTCGGATCAGGCAGCCCGACCGTGGCCGCCTCGAATATCGCCGGATGACTCATGAGCACGCCATCGACCTCGTCTGGAAACACTTTGTAGCCGGAGACGACGATCATCTCTTTCTTCCGCCCGACGATGCGATGGTATCCGTCCTCATCGATTACCGCGAGATCGCCGGTGTAGAGCCAGCCGTCGCGCAGCGCATTGGCGGTTTCCGCCGGCATGTTCCAGTACCCGCTCATGATTTGTGGGCCACGGATCGCCAGCTCTCCTGGCTCGCCACGGGGCGTCTCGGTAACTCCGTCGTCCACGCTCACCGTCTTGGAGTCGGTGCCGGGAATCGGAATGCCGATGCTGCCGGTCTTTCGCATGCCGTACAGCGGATTCATGTGGGTGACGGGTGACGCTTCGGAAAGCCCGAACCCTTCGACGATGCGCGAGCCGGTGAGCGCTTCAAAGCGCTTGAGGACCTCTTCCGCAAGCGGCGCCGAGCCGGAGAAGCAACGCTGCACGCTCCGCAGATCGAGTCGTTCGATGTTCGGGTAATTGAGAATCCCGTTGAAAATCGCCGGCACCGCCGGCAACAACGTGACGCGGTGACGCGCGATGCTCTGCACGATTGCCTTGAGGTCCCGCGGGTCCGGGATCACGACCATGGCGGCCGCCAGGCTGATCGGGAAGTTCATCGAGGCGGTCATCCCGAAGGAGTGAAACAGCGGCAGCGCCGTGAGCATGACTTCTTGACCTTGCTTGGTCCCCGTGAACCAGGCCCCCGTCTGCTGGAGGTTGGCAGCGAGATTCGCGTGCGTCAGCATCGCGCCCTTGGATACGCCGGTCGTGCCCCCGGTGTACTGCAGCACGGCGATGTCGTTCGGGGTCGGACGTGTTCTCGGAGGTTCGGGCGCCATCTCGCGGACCATCTTCCGGAAGAAATGTACGCCAGGCTCTGGCGCCACCTTGGCCACGCGTGGAGGATCTGAACGCGAGAGTTTGAGCCGGGCCAGGACATTCA
>QHUF01000216.1:0-5849 GCA_003221075.1 Gemmatimonadota bacterium | reverse complement strand
CCACCGCGACTCGGCAACCTGCATCGGCCCACTGATGCTCGAGCTCGCGCGGGGTGTACAGTGGGTTCGTCAGCACGACCTGCGCCCCGAGCGACAACGTGGCGTAATAAGAGATGATCGTTTGCGGCAAGTTGGGCAGCTGGATCGCGACACGGCTGTCCTTCTCGACGCCGAGGCGCGCCAAAGCCGTGGCGAACCGCTGAACGTGATCGGTCAACTCGCGGTACGTGAGCCGGCGATTGAAGAAGATGACCGCTGGTGCGTCGGGGTAGTCGGCCGCGGCGCGTTCGAGGAATTGCGGTATAGTCAGCGGCTCGAGCGCGACACTCGGCGGTACGCCCGGGTCGTAGAACCGCTGCCAGGGTTGCGGCGAGATCACCACGGTCCCTCCCTTCGCACCTCTCCAGCTACAAGCGGAAGCTTACGGCGCCGGGTGGCCGCCCGCCAGGAAAGCCCGTATGCTTTTCTGATGATCGACGAAACGCGCCGCTTGCGCGCCGCCCTCGCGCCGCAATACACGCTGGAGCATGAATTGGGGCGCGGTGGCATGGCGACGGTATGGCTGGCGCAGGACCGGAAGCTCAAGCGTGCCGTCGCGATCAAAGTGCTGCGAGCCGACCTCGTTTCTGGGCTAGCCGAGCGCTTCCTGCGGGAAGTCGCGATCGTCGCGAAGCTCTCCCATCCGCACATTCTCCCGCTGTTTGCGTCCGGCAAGGCGGCCGGATTTCTCTACTTCGTCATGCCCTATGTCGCGGGCGAGACGCTGCGCGCCCGCATCGATCGCGAGAAGCAGCTCTCGCTGGACGAAGTCGTGAGCATCACACGGGAAGTAGCGGACGCGCTCGAATACGCGCACCGGCACGACATCGTCCATCGGGACGTGAAGCCGGAGAACATCCTCTTCGATGAGGGTCACGCCGTGGTCGCGGACTTCGGCGTGGCGCGGGCGATTGCGGCGGCCGCTCCGGGGGGCACGCTGACCGAGGCGGGCGTTGCCGTCGGCACGCTGCATTACATGAGCCCCGAGCAAGCGTCGGGCGATCGCCACCTGGACGGCAGGGTCGACGTGTATGCGTTGGGATGCGTTGTGTACGAGATGGTGGCGGGTGTGCCACGGTTCCAGGGGGCGACCGCGGAGAGCGTGTTGCGCCAGCATCAGATAGAAACGCCGTGCCCCATCGCCACACACCGAGCCGGCCTCCCCGCGGCACTTGACGCAGCTCTGCAGCGGGCCCTCGCCAAGGCGCCCGCGGATCGCTGGCAGCACCCGAGCGACTTCGTTGCGGCGCTGACGGCAGCGGTGTCTGGGCCCCGGCCGTCGCGCCGCTATGCGATCAACCGACCAGCCACGATCGCCCTTGGCGTCGCCGCTGCCGTGCTGGGGATCGCCGGAGTGGGACTAATGCGATCCCGGGCGCGGGCGAGCAACAGTGTTGCGGTGCTGTGCTTTCACAATCTTTCCCGCGACACCGCCGACGCCTATCTCGCGGACGGACTCACCGAGGAGATCACGGCGCGGCTCGGACACCTCGCTCGTCTGGACGTGAAATCACGCATCGCGGCGTCGCGCTATTGCGAGAAAGCGGGCTACGAGCCGGCGGCGATCGGGCGCGCGCTCGGTGTTGCGAATCTCGTGAACGGGAGTGTACGGCGCGATGGGCGGCGCCTTCGTGTGACGGTAGAGCTTGTCGGCTCCAGAAACGGTGACCGGCTCTGGGGCGGCGAGTTCGACCGCGCGGACGCCGACCTGCTGGACATTGAGCAGGACATCGCCACCGCGGTCGGCAGTGAGGTAGCCGGCCACCTGGACCCCACGGAACAGGCGTCACTGACCGCCCGCGCCACACGCCAACCGCTCGCCTACGATCATTTTCTGCGCGGCAATCGCTACCTTGCCCAACGCACCGAGCGGTCGGTCGGGCGCGCGATCACCGAATACGATGCAGCCGTCCGGCTCGATCCGCGATTCGTCGAGGCGCTGGCCCGTCTGGCGTACGGATATGCGCTCATCGTGTATTACGGCTGGTCGTTTCGGGCGTTGCCGCCCGACAGCGTGCTGGTACTCGGCTTCGCCAGCGCGGACAGCGCGCTGCACGTCGATTCAAATGCCGCCGAGGCGTGGCTGGCGCGCGGGCGCTTCCTCGAGATCCGGCACCCCCGCACCTACGACGGCGTGATCGCCGCGTACCAGCGAGCGTCCGAGCTGGACCCACGCAACGCGGAGGTTGTCAACATGATCGGCACGGCACTCCGCGAGCTGGGCGATGATTCGGGAGCGATGCGCGCGTTCCATCAAGCGCTTGCGCTCGAGCCCGATCGTGCCACGACGCTCACGCTACTGAGCGTGCAGACGGGACTCCACCGCCGGTACGGGGAGGCGCGGATGTGGGGCGACAGCGCGCTGGCTGTGGATCCCGGTTTCTACGACGCCTGGGTCTCGCGCGGCTTCTATCGGCTCTTCATGGGAGACACGGCCGGCGCTCGGGCGGACGCCATTGTCGCCACTCGGCTTCCTTCGGGGAGTCATGTTCCGGAGCAGGCGTTACTTGTCGTCGTTGACGCGCGCACAGGGCAGGTCGCGGCCGCCCGGCAGCGGCTCGCGCACATGACGCGGGGGCTCGACCTCAGCCGTCCCGGTCCGTTCCAGGCGTCGCTCATCGCCTGGGCCCTCATGGCGGTTGGGGAGCAGGAGCAAGCGCTGGCGCTGCTCGAGCGGGTGCAGCCGCGTGGCGCGTCGCTTTGGTTTTGGTTGCAGACACCAGGTTTTGATTTCGTCCGATCACAGCCGCGCTTTCAGCGCATCATGGAGGAATCGCAGCGATGAACACTCGATGAACGGCGGCGCTACACGAATCGTACTTGCGCTGTCCATTGTGCTCCCGTGCCCGCGGGCCCTTTCCAGTCAGACGTCGTCTCCAACCGCCACCGCGCGCGCCGTCGCTACGCCCCCCGTCATCGACGGCCGGCTGAACGACGCCGCCTGGCGCGACGCCACGCCGATCACGGGATTCATTCAACGCGAGCGGCACGAAGGCGCCCCCATCACCGAGCGCACTGAGGTGCGCATCGTCACCGACGGCCAGGCGCTCTACGTCGGCGCGTGGCTGTACGACACCGATCCCTCAGGGATCGTCCCCGGCGAGAAAGTGCGCGACGGCGACATCTCCAAGAGCGACTACTTCGGTATCCTGCTCGACACCTATCACGACCGGCAGAACGGATTCGTCTTCACGACCACGCCTGCGGCGATCGAGTACGACGCGCAGGTCGTGAACGAAGGCGAGGGCGGCGGGATCCAGCTTCCGGGTCAGACGCGCGCGAGCGCCGGGTCGCTCGGCGGCTTCAATCTCAATTGGGACGGCACGTGGACCGTGGCCACGTCCGTGGACTCGGCCGGCTGGTATGCCGAGTTCCGCATTCCCTTCACCACGTTGCGCTACGCGGCGGGTGAGCAACAGACGTGGGGACTCAACCTCGTGCGCTCGATCCGCCGCAAGAATGAAGAGTCGTTCTGGTCGTTCGTGCCGCGCCAGTTCTCACTGATGAAGGTCTCGCACGCGGGAACGCTCGCGGGGGTGCACGTGCCGGCGCGCCGAGTCCTGACTGCGACGCCATACGTGCTGACCGGCGTCGAACGCAACTTCGCGGTGGACCCGGAGGCAAAAAGCCGGGGCGATGTGGGCGGAGAGATCAAATACGGCGTGACGCCCAGCTTGACCCTCGATCTGACCTACAACACCGACTTCGCGCAGGTCGAAGTCGATGAGCAGCGCACGAATCTCACCCGCTTTCCGTTGTTCTTTCCGGAGAAACGCCCCTTCTTCCTGGAAAATGCCGGCATCTTCTCGGCGGGCACGCCACAGGCGGTCGATCTCTTCTTCACGCGTCGCATCGGCATCGACACCCTGGGGCAGCCGGTTCCGATCGTGGGTGGCGGCCGGGTCACCGGCCGGGTCGGCGCCGTCACCGTGGGTGCGCTGCAGATCTTCACCGACCGGGCGACCACGCAGGGGGCAATGTCGTACTCGGTGCTGCGGCTCCAGCACGAGCTCGCCGCCCGCTCCCGCATCGGCGTGATCGCCATCCAGCGTACGGCCACCGCGAAATCTGGAGACTGGAATCGCGTCACCGGCGTCGACGGCCGCATCGGCATTCATGACGCGTTGACGATCGACTGGTGGGGCGCGGCGTCAGCCACACCCGGTCGCGACCGGGATGCGTCCGCATTCAGCGCGCGGCTCGCCTACCAGACCGGCTCGTGGAACAACCTGGCGCGGATCATCCAGGTCGGACGGGACTTCGATCCCGAGGTCGGGTTCTTGAATCGCCCCGACGGGTATCGGTTTTATGAGAGTACGGTGATGTGGATCAAACGGTATTCCGGCAGCACGTTGGTCAAGGAGTGGCATCCGCACGTCGGCTACCGGGGCTATTACGGGCTCGACGGTTTTCGGCAGGAAGATCGCATCCACCTCGACATCACCGAATGGTCGCTCGCGAGCGGGGCCATGGTTGGCCCCGAAGTGAATATCGAGCACCAGGGTCTAGAGCAGCCCTTCGCGATCGCGCGCAACGTGACGTTGCCGGTCGGGTCGTACGAATACACGTCGCTGGGGTTCGACTTCGGGACCAATCCGAGTGCTCCCTTTTCGCTGTTGCTGCGCGCCGACGTCGGCGGGTTCTACAATGGGACGCGTCGCGGCGGCAGCGTGACGCTCTCGGTGCGTCGCGGGAGCTCACTATCGGCCTCGCTGCTCACGGAGTACAACGACGTGCGCCTGGACCAGGGCAATTTCACCCGCGTGGTGATTGCGCCGCGCGTGGCGTACTTCTTCACGCCCCGCATCATGTTCCAAACGCTCGTGCAATACAGCAATCAGGTGAACGCGTGGACGGCAAATGCGCGCTTCGGCTGGCTCGGCACCGCCGGCACGGGATTGTTCGTCGTCTTCAATGAAGGACAGGAAGCGGAGGGATTCTTCCGGTGGAACCGGCCGCAGTCGAGATCGTTGATCGTGAAATACACGCGGCAGTTTGGCCGCAGCGGCTAAAGCGACGTCAATTTCCCGGGTCGAAGCGGTACTGATGGGTCGGTCCTGTCACGAGAACCGTCGGCGCGGTGACAGACGCCGTGAACGAGCGCGGGTTACGCGAGTCGACGAGATCTATGGTATCGGGCTTTGCGCTGAAGGTCCCGGAGGAAACCACAATGCTGTCGGTGGTGGACGAGCCACCCTCGTGGTCGAGCCGGCGGATCACGATCAGTGCATACGCGCCCCGATCGCAGGGGAGCAGCAGATAACGCGTGCCGTCTGTGAGGGTCACGGTGTACGTGTGGCCGTTAACGATTGCGCCGTTGGGGACGCCGTGTACGCACGCTCTGGACATCGGGCCAGCCGGCGTGAACACGGTGTCCCGATAGCCCGCCGGACCGTGAAACGTGAGCGCTCCACCTACAACGGTGATGCGCACACCGGCGCTGTCGATGGCGCAGCACGGCGGCGCGTTGCCATCCTCGGCCGTCAGCGTGTAATGCGCGATGACGGGCCCGACGCCTTCCTTCGGATCGCTCGACGACGTCACCAGATCGCTCGGCGACGTCACCGAACACGCAGCCGAAAACAGGAGCGGGGTCAACAGGAGGATCGTACGTTTCATCGCCATTCACCCCCTTATACCCGCGTCGCCCCGGTTTTCGTCACAGCACGCTTATGACCCTGCATCGTGGCGCCGATGCAACAGAGAAATCTACGCGTGGTACGCCCGAATTCGCTCGCCCGGTCCCGCGGTGCGCGCCTGGGTGAGCGCCGCGCCCGCATGCTCGATCAGAGTCACAGGCTCGATCGGCG
>QHUF01000215.1 GCA_003221075.1 Gemmatimonadota bacterium | reverse complement strand
CGACGACGAGACTGACCTCGAGATGCATCACGCTGATGAAAGCGATCGTCGCGACGATGTCGTGGGCCGTCGCGATGACGGCCGCCAGACCGAACCGCCACTCGAAGCGGACGGCCAGATAGATGAGCGTCACGAGGAAGCTGAACAGGATTGCGAGGAGCGCCTTCCCCTGGAGCTCGCGGCCCACTTTGGGGCCCACCGCTTCCCGCCGTTCGATCCGATACTGGCCCGCGCCGACGCTCTGGTCGAACGCCCGGGCCACGGCGTCGGCGACGGCCTGCGTGCCGGCCTCTCCTTCCGCGCTCCGCGCGCCGATCCGGGCGGTGACCACGAACGAGGTGTCGGAGCCAAAATTCTTGAGCTCGGCGCCGTTGAGCCCGACGTTGTCGAGCGCGGCGCGGACCTTGGCGATCGGCACCTTCTGCGCTGCCTCGACTTGCACCAGCGTCCCGCCCGTGAATTCGATGCTGTAGTTCACGCCCCGCGTCACGAGGAAGACGAGGCCGACGAGCATGATGGCGCCCGTGAGCGTGAACGCCCAGCGCCGCCACTTGATGAAGTCGTAGTTCGCGTTCGCAAAGAGTCTGATCATCAGATACTCAGGGTGACCATGTCGGGCCGCCGATTCAGCCAGATCAGGAACAAGGTTTTCACGACGAAAATCGCCGAGATCATCGACGCGATGATGCCGATAATCAGCGTGATGGCGAAGCCTTGCACCGGGCCGGTGCCGACCGCGTAGAGAATGAGCGCCGTCAGGATGGTACTCACGTTCGAGTCGACGATGGCATTCATCGCATGTAAGAAGCCGTCATCGACCGCGAGCCGCAGCGATTTGCCGTGCACCACCTCCTCGCGGATACGCTCGAAGATGAGCACGTTCGCGTCCACCGCGATGCCGATCGACAACACGAATCCCGCGAGGCCGGGCAGCGTCAGGGTGAAGCCGAACGCCGCCAGGCCCGCCAGGGTGAACAGGCAATACAGCGTGAGCGCCGCGACGGCCAGGGCGCCGGACAGCCGGTAGTAACCGATCATGATGACGACGACGAGCACCACGCCGACGACACCTGCCAGCACGCCGTCGTGAATCGAATCGGCTCCCAGGGATGCGCTGATCGTGCGCTCGTCGACGATGGTGAGCGGCGCGGGCAGAGCGCCGGCGCGCAGCACCAGCGCCAGGTCGCTCGCTTCCTGCAGCGGCTTGTTGCCGAGCTCGATTTGGCCGTTGGCGCCGATCTGGCCGTGGATCACCGGCGGTTGTCCCTGGACACGGTTGTCGAGAATGATCGCCATGTAGTCGTTGATGTGGCGCGCGGTTTCATCGGAGAACTTCCGGGCCCCACGATGGCTCAGCTGGAACGGGACGATCGACTGATTCGTCACCGGGTCGCGCCGCGCGGTGGCCTTGACCAGCTCTTCGCCGGTAATGATCGGCCGGGAGTCCACGGCGTACAGCGCGCGATAGGCGCGCGCGCCGCGCGATTCGGACTGCGAGCCCCAACGCAGATCGATGGCGCGCGGCATAGCCGCACGCACGTCGGGCCGGTTGATGAGGCTGTCCACCAACGGCGATTGCTCTTCCGGCACGAGATACTCGCCGGGGAGCTGGCCCTGAAACAGCAGCGACGACAGCACGCCGGGCGTGTTCGCATCGGTCGTCGAATCGCGCTCCGCCTTGCTCGAGTCCCCGCCGAACAACTGGGAGACGGCCGATGGCGGGGCGGCCCCGCGCGACTTGATGCCGGCGCGGCGCAGCGCCGCATCGATCTGCGGCAGCGCAGCCTTGAACTGATTCTTCATGTCGGTGATGCGGAACTCGAGGAACGCGGTTCGCTGAATCACGCTTTTGGCGCGCGCAGGGTCTTTTTCGCCGGCGAGCTCCACGATCAGCCGGCAACGGCCCTGGATCTGCACGACCGGCTCCGTCGTGCCGAATTCGTCGATCCGCGTGCGCACGACGCGCTCGGCACGCTGGATGGCGTCGGCGCAATCCGGCACGGGCCCCTTGGACTGGTCCACTTCGAGCGCGAGGTGAATGCCGCCCTGGAGGTCGAGCCCGAGGTTGATCGGTACCCGGCGCACAGTCGTGTCTTTCATCGCTCCGCTGACGGAATCGCGGACGCGCATTTTTACGTTACGCGGCACCAGTGAGATGATGCTCACGACGATCAACGCGCCGATGACATATAGCCGCTGACGAATCTTCCCCATCGCCTCGCTCTACCGGTTGAGGGTCGCCCGCGCCGCCTGGCGGTCGCGCTCGAGCTGCGCCACCAGTGCGTCGCGGGACGGGAACGCCTGCACTTCACGCAGGCGACGGACCCATTCCACGTCTACAGTTTCTCCGTACAGCTCGCCGTCGAAATCGAACAAATGCGCTTCGAGCGTGCGAGCCTGCTCACCAAACGTCGGCCGGGGGCCCTGATTCATCATCCCGCCCAACATCGCCCCCTCCCCCTTCCCCCTTCCCTGCAGTTTCACACGCACCGCATACACGCCGTCGGGCGGCAGCAGCTTTCTCGAATCGGGCGGCGCGAGGTTGATCGTCGGAATGCCGATCGTCCTGCCGCGCCCGGCGCCCCGCACCACAGTCCCCCGAATACTGTACCGCCGTCCCAACCAGCGCGCGGCGGAGTCCAGGTCTCCATGGGCGATCGCCGTCCGAATCAACGTCGACGAAATCGGTTGACCGTTGTCCCGCACGGCATCCACGACCGCCATGCCGAAGCCCTGCTCCCCCGCCAACCGCTCCACCAGCTCCACGTCGCCGGCTCGCCCGCGGCCGAACCCGTGATCGTATCCCATCACGAGCTCGCGCATCTCATACTCGTCGCACAGCCGCCGGACGAATGCTTCCGCGTCGAGCTGGGCCACGGCCGGCGTGAACGCCATCAGCACGAACCGATCGATGCCGTCCGCCCGCACCGCAGCTTCCTTTTCTTCGGGCAGCGACAAGAGCTTTGGCGCCGCCGCCGGATTCACCACCGCGAGCGGGTGCGGGTCGAACGTGACCAACACGCTCGCGAGTTTTCCGGCTCGCGCCCGCCGCTTCACTTCCGCCAGCACCGCCTGATGGCCGCGGTGCAGACCATCGAAGGTACCCATTGTGACGACGGTCGCTTGCGACATCAGTCTTCCGCCACCACCACGCGGGGCTTCAGAAGGTCGCCTACTTGCTCTGCTACCGCCACCAACTCCTCACCGGCGAAGATGGCGATCTGCCGTCTGCCGTCAGCCGTCTGGCCGCTCGCTATCGGGCGACCGTGCAGCACCGCATCGCGTTCCTTCTTATCTACCTGCCGTCGCGGCATGTCCGCGACCAGAACCGCCGCATCCTGCAACGCCGCCTTCGTCACCGCCTCGGGCGCCACCGCATCCGCGAGGAGCAACGGCCCCACGGCGGTACGGCGCAGCGCGGTGAGATGGGCGCCGCACCCCAACTTCGCGCCGATGTCACGCGCCAGCGACCGCACGTACGTCCCCGCGCTCACGGTCGCCCGAAATTGCAGATCAGGTACCGCGGCCTCGAGGATCTCGAACTCGTAAATCTCCACCGGCCGCGGTGCAGGCTCCACGACTTCGCCGCGTCGCGCGCGCCGGTACGCCCGCTCGCCGTCGATCTTCACCGCCGAGTACGCCGGCGGCCGCTGCTCGTAGACGCCGCGGAAGCTGCCAATCACATCGGCGAGCTGCGCCGGGGTGATACCCATCCACGGCGCGGTGGCCACGACGGCGCCGGTCAGGTCGTCGGTGTCGGTCGTGACGCCGAGGCGGATGACGCCTTCGTACGTCTTCGGCCACTCCGCCGCGAACGGCGCGAGCCGCGTCGCGCGTCCGACGACCAGCACCAGCAGCCCTTTCGCGAACGGATCCAGTGTGCCCAGATGGCCCACGCGCTGTTCGCCGAGCGCGCGACGGACGATGTCGACGACGTCATGCGACGTGGGGCCGGCCGGTTTCGCCACCAGGACGAGCCCACCGTTGCTCAGTCGTCCGTCTCCTTCAGCTCCTTCAACACGCGATCGATGTACTGCGCGTGCTCGATGCCGCGGTCCAGATGGAAATGCAGCTCGGGGCTCGTCCGCAAATTCAGCTCCTTCGAGAGCTGCGCCCGCAGAAACCGCGCGGCGCTCGCCAGTCCCTCGAGCGACTTCGCCTTTTCTTCGTCGGAGCCCATGACGCTCACGCGCACGTTGGCGTGCGACAGATCGGGCGAGACCTCGACGCCCGTGACCGTGACGAACCCGATCCGCGGATCGCGCACGTCCGCGGTGAGGAACACGCCCACGGCGTGGCGGATCATTTCGCTC
>QHUF01000214.1 GCA_003221075.1 Gemmatimonadota bacterium | reverse complement strand
GCTCGATCGCTAAGCCGGCAGCCGTTAGCTCCTTTGCCAGATCCTCCCCATAGGCGTTGCCCACGTACGAATCCGAGATCAGCGCGTACGCCGCCGCGGGGCAGTACTCCGGCAAGATCTTGTCGAGCTGGTGGACAAGACCGGCGCCGATCAGGATGTCGTAGGAGGCATCCCGCTGCTCGACGAGCGGGACTCGGATGGTTACCACTGGACGTCGGGAGTGCCGGCTTGCTGATTCACCGCTCGTGCCAGCACGAAGCACAGGTCTGATAGTCGATTGAGGTAATGAATGATGGCGGGATTGATCTGCTCCGTGCGCGACAAGGTCACGACAGATCGCTCCGCGCGACGGCAGACGGTACGGGCAACGTGAAACGCGGCCGCCTTGGGCGTGCCGCCCGGAAGAATGAAATTCTTCAGCGGTTTGAGTTTTGACTCGTGCTTGTCGATGACGTCCTCTAGCGCGCCAACATCCGATCCGCTGATCGCCGAGCCACTTCGAGCCAGCGCCTTCCCCATTTTAGCAGGATCTGGTGTAGCGAGCTCGGCGCCAATGGTGAAGAGATCGCGCTGGGTCGTCGCGAGCATTGCGGATTCGAAGGTGGAGGGTTCGAGCGCCATCGCGAAGCCAAGCACGGCGTTCAATTCATCGACATCGCCGTATGCGCGCACCCGGGCATCATCCTTCGGCACCCGCATGCCGCCAAAGAGACTCGTCTCTCCTGCATCGCCGGTCTTCGTGTAGATCTTCACGGGTCGTGAACCTATGGTCAGGGGCAACGCAGCGCGAGCGGTCCGCCACCGACGCATGCCAGTAGACCCAAGACGAGAAGCAAGCTAGCGTTGGCGCGATGCAAGAGATGAAAGATATCACCATCATCGGGGCCGGCCCGACCGGCCTGTTCGCCGCCTTTTACGCCGGCATGCGCGGCGCGTCACACCGCTTGATCGATAATCTCGATCAGGTCGGCGGCCAGCTGACCGCGTTGTATCCCGAGAAATACGTCTTCGACGTCGCCGGTTTTCCGAAGATCCTCGCCAAGGATCTGGTGAAGGCGCTCGCGGAACAGGGCCTGCAATGGAAGCCCCCGGTCCATCTCGCCGAGAAAGTCGTCGGGCTGCGGCGGAGTGAGGACAACGGCAAGCCGCTCTTTACGATCGTCACCGACAAGGACGAGTATCCGGGCCGCTCCGTCCTGATCGCCGGCGGGATCGGCGCCTTCACGCCGCGCAAGCTGGCGCTCAAGGACGTGGATCGTTGGAACGACAAAGGACTGCACGATCGCGTCTTGAACCCGCGCGAGTTCGCGGGGAAGCGCGTCCTGATCGTCGGTGGTGGCGACTCGGCGTTCGACTGGGCGGTGAACCTGCACCCCGTCGCAAAATCGATCGTCATGATTCACCGCCGCGATGGCTTCCGCGCGCATCAGGCGACGGTGGATCAGGTCCAGGCCCTGGCGGCCGCGGGCAAGATGCAGCTGCGCACGTTCTGGGAGCTGAAAGACATCGCGGGCTCGGGTCGCATCGAGCGCGTCACCATCTTCAACAACAAGACAAAGGAAGAAGAGACGCTGGCGATGGACTGCGTGATCCCGCAGCTCGGCTTCGTCTCATCGCTCGGCGCGATCGCCGAGTGGGGGCTCGAGATCGAGAAGGGCGACATCAAGGTGGCGCAGACGATGGACACCAACATCCCCGGCATCTACGCCGCCGGCGATATCACCACGTATCCGGGGAAGTTGAAGCTCATCGCGACGGGCTTTTCGGAAGCCTGCATCGCCGTGAATCAAATCGCGCACTTCCTGAACCCGGCAGCCAAAGTCATGCCGGGGCATTCGTCCAACATGGCGCTGTTCGGCCAGAAAGACGATTGATCCACTCACCGCGCCAGCTGCACCACCACCGAATCGATCTGCGCAAGCATTTGCCGGGTTGGTACATCGTGGCCGTTGACTTGGATGGAAAAGGTGATCACCCGCCCGTTGGGCCGTTCGATGTACCCCGACAGCGTATTCACACGATCGATCGATCCGGTTTTGGCGAGTACGCGTCCCTCGAGCGGCGTCCCCGCAAACCGTCGGAGGAGCGAGCCGCGCTGCTGCGCGCGCGGCAGGCCGGCCAGAAACGGCGCGCGTTTGGGATGGCGATACATGTAGGCGAGCAGCTGCACGAATGCGTGCGGCGTCACGAGGTTGCCGGCGGCCAGCCCGGAGCCATCCTCGAGCGAGAACGCCGTCGAATCGATCTTGACCGAATCGACGAGAAACCGCTTCTCGATGTCGAGGCCTTTCCCCCAGCTTCCGGTATCACCCACCTCCCGCCCCAGGATTTTCAGCAACGTTTCCGCGAACCAGTTCTGGCTCGTGTTCAGGATCGGGAAGACGATGTCCGGCAGCGGCCGGCCGTGGTACTCCACCAACGGGTTGCCGCAGCAGCGGAGCGTCCGATAGACCATCGAGTCGGTCGTGCTCGCGCTGCCGCCGCCGACCGAGATTCCCTGCTTCCGCAACGAGATCTCGAGGGCGCGGGCGGCGTACAGATTCGGATCGGGAAGGGCGAAGCTCTCGATCCAAGGCGACCGGTTCAACGACACCGTGCCCTCGGCCCAGATGTCGAGCGTCCCCGGCCTACGGAAGAAGTTGTCGCCGATCGTGGTGGATGAATCCGCAGCCACGGTGCGGGCTCGGTTCTCGAACGTGAAGAGGCTCAGATCGGGGTTCCACGTGATGACCGGCGGGGCGTCGACGAATGGCCCGGGCGTGATCTGGAAATCGACGCTGTTGTCGTGAAACCCGAGCCCGGAGATGGGCGCCGCATACCACCAGTTGAGATCGAACGAGTTCCAGCCCGGATGCGTCAGGATCGGCTCGAAATACGAGCCGTCGCCGACGATTCTGCCTACGATGCGTTTGATCCCGTGCGCGCGCAGCGAATCAGCGATCGCATCCACGGCGGTCCACGTCGAGTCACAGCCGCCCGGCGCGAGCGTATCGACCGTGTAGCAGCGCTCCGACCACGTCGGATCGCCGCGGCCATACAGAATGAGGTCGCCCTGCAGCACGCCGTTGGTGACGGTGCCGTTGGCATAGATGCTCGTGCGCGCGCGATAATCGGCGGGCAGCAGGACGGTCGCCGCCGCCGAGACCACGAGCTTCGTGTTGCTCGCCGGTACGGAAAACCGGTCTCCGTTGCGATTGAACAGCACGCGCCCGCGGTCGTCCTGCGCGTAGACGTTCCACGTCGCGCGATCGAACGGCGGTTGATCGAGCAAGCGCGTGAGGCGCTGCTGCAGCGAGCCGCGACTCTGCGCCCCGGCCGGAACAGTGAGCGCGGCGCTAATCGTAAGCGACGCGAGGATCAGCTTTCGCATAGAGCACGTCTGTGAGAAGGTTGACCAGCACGAATATCACCGACAAAAAAAGGATGCTCCCCTGGATCGCCGGCAGATCGCGCTTCTGGATCGCGAGCAGCACGTATCGTCCGACCCCGGGCCAGGAGAATATCGTCTCGGTCAGAATGCTACCGGTCAGGTAGTTGCCCACGTCGAGTCCGAGCACCGTGATGATCGGCAGCAGTGCATTCCGCAACGCGTGCCGGCCGATGACGCGCCGCTCGCTGAGCCCCTTGGCCCGCGCGGTGCGCACAAAGTCCGATGGCAGGACGTCGAGCATGGCGCCACGCGTCATGCGCGCGAGAAACGCGATCGAGCGCGTTCCCAGGGTGAGCGCCGGCAGCACCAGGAACGCAATCCCGCCATATCCCGAGGGCGGCAGCCAGCGCAGCGCGACCGCAAACAGCAGGATCAAGAGCAAGCCCACCCAGTACACCGGGAACGAGACGCCGACGTACGCGATGAGCATGCTGAAACGATCGATCAAGCCGCCGGGGCGGATGGCGGCGATCACGCCCAGCGTGATCCCACAGGTCACCGCGAGCAACATGGCGGCGCCCGCGAGCTGCAGCGTCTTCGGAAAACGCTCGGCAAGATCGCCGAGCACCGGGCGCTGCGTGATGTAGGACCGGCCCAGATCGCCCCGTACGACGCCCCAGAGATAGTGTCCGAATTGCACGGGAATCGGCTCGTCGAGATGCAGCTCCCCGCGCAGCCGGGCGATCGTGGCGGAGTCGGCCCGCTCGCCCACCATCTCGGCGACGGGATCGCCGGGGACGACGTTCAGCAGCAAGAAGGCGACGACGAGAACGCCGAACAACGTGGGAATCGTCGCCAGCAGCCGCCTACCGAGGAGCTGTAACACGCACCCTGGTCCAGCGCTGGCCGTTGAAGATCACCGGGACGTCCCAGCCTTCTATGGAAGGATGCTCCGCCCACAGATCCACGGGGAACCAGAGATAGATCCAGGGCGCGGCTTGATAGACCCGGTCGTCGATTCGGGCGTACAGCGCTTCGCGGGCGGACTGATCGACCGTCCGGCGGGCCACCATGATCAGCGAATCGGTGACCGGATCACTGTAGAAGGAATAGTTGCCACCCGGGCCGAAGCTCGCGCTATGGAACAGCGGATAGAGGAAGTTGTCGGCGTCCGGGTAGTCGGCCCACCAGTCGAGAATCGCCATGTCGGTGTCGCCCTTGCGGACCGCCTCGCGCATGCTGGACGCGTCGCGCGACACGATCTCGACCTGGATGCCAACGGCAGCGAGCTGCGCCTGAATCGCCTGGGCGACGCGACCCATCTCGACGTTCGTCCCCGAACGCCACAGCTGCAGGGAAAACCCGTTCGGGTATCCCGCCGCACGTAGCAGGCGCCGCGCTTCGGTCGTGTCGTAGCTGTAGGGCCGCCGCGCGGAATCACTGCCGCCCAACGTGGGTGGGATCGAACCGGCAGCCAGGGCGCCGCGGCCATTCCACACCGTGCGCAAGATTTCCGGAACGTTGACTGCGTGATTGATCGCCTGGCGGACGCGCGCATCGCGCAGCGGGCCGCGCCGGTTGTTCAGCGGTACGTAGACAGGGCGGAGCGCCGGCCTGCGCTTCAGCCAGTCCGGATGCTCCTGCTCCCATTTTTTCGTCTCGCCGAACGGGACCTCGACGACAGAGATCCGGCCCGACAGAAACTCCGCCGCCCGCGTCAGCGCCTCGGGGACGATGCGGACCGTGAGTGACTCGCTTTCCGCTGCGCCGCCCCAGTAGCTCGGGTTCTTCGCGAACCGCAGATAGTCGTCGTGCTGCCACGCGACGAAGCGCCAGGGTCCCGTCCCTACCGGATGCTGACCGAAGTCGGCGGGCACTGGGGACGGAACGACCGACGCTACCGGCATGGCGAGGAATTTCGGGAAGACGGCAAGCGGCTCGGTTAGGGTAAATGCGACTGCGGTGTCGCCCATGACCTCGATGCCGCGGACGTCGCTCGCGTGGCCGTCTGCGAAATCGCCGGCACCTGCGATCGGCAGCAACGGCCAGACCCGGCCGCCGTGCGTTTGGGGATTCAGCACCCGCAGGAAGGAGCGCTTGACATCCGCCGCCACGACGGGCCGTCCGTCGTGAAAGCTGACACCCGCTCGCAGGTGGAAGACATACCGCCGGCCTGTCCGGTCTGCTGTCCAGCGGTCGGACAGGGCGGGGAGCAGCCGGCCGTCGCCATCGAATTGGGTGAGTCCGTCGAACAACAGGGCGATCATCTCGCCGGTGGTCACGTCGGTGGACAGTGCCGGGTCGAGCGAGCGGGGATCGTCGCGCTCGTAGTAGACCGGTCCCCGGACCTGCCCCCGCTCGCCGGATGGGTTGCAGCCGGCCAGAAAACACAGGAACAGGACGGTCTTCGCGGTGTCGAAAAGGTTGACAGTGCGGAGCAAGTGTCGCAACATAGCAAAGATCGGCAAACTACGTCAATTGCGCGTCATACCCTGCCTGTTGCTCGCCGCCCTGGTAGCGACGACCGTCCTCACCGCTCAAGAACAGGAGCGGGTGGTTCGGGGTCTGTCGTTCGTCGGTAACCGGGCGCTCGACCACTACACGCTCGAAAGCGCGATCGCTACGACAAGATCGAGCGGGTGGGCCAGCAAGTGGTACGTGCGGTGGCTGGGCCTCGGCGAGAAGCGCTATTTCAATGAAATCGAATTCCGGCGTGACGTGGTCCGTCTGATTCTGCTCTATCGCCAAAGCGGCTATATGAACGCCGTCGTGGACACGCTGGTGCAGCGTACGCCGCGCGATGTGTACGTCACGTTCCGGATTCACGAAGGGGAGCCGGTGCGGGTGGCCCGGTTCGAGGTGCGTGGATTGGACAGCATTTTCGATGTGCCGAGACTGATACGCGAGCTGCCGCTGCAGGTGGGCGATCCATTCAACCGCTTCATGATGCAGGCGTCCGCCGACACGATCGTCGCGCGGCTACGGAACAACGGCTATCCCTACGCGGAGGTGCTGCGGAACTTCGATTCGGAAGCGGGAATCCTGAAAGCGGAGGTCGAGCTCGATGCGCAGCCGGGTCCCCGCATGCGCATCGGCGAGGTACTGATCCGCGGGTTGCGCGACGTGGACACCGGCACGGTCCGGCGCGTCATGTCGGTGCATCGCGGCGACAGGTTCAACCTGGACGCGCTCTACCAGACCCAGCGCGATCTGTATGGGATAGGCGTGTTCAACTCAGTCAATGTGGTGCTGGTGGATTCGGTCGCCCCGCAGGAAGCGGTGCCGCATGACTCCACGGTGCGCGCGCTGATCCAGGTGCAGGAAGGCCCCCGCCACCAGGTGCGGCTCGGCTTCGGGTATGCGACGGTGGAGTGCTTCCGGGTGCAGAGCGGCTGGGCCGCGCACGACTTCCTCGGCGGCGCGCGGACGCTCGACGTGTCGGCCCGGGTCTCCAAACTGGGCTCCGCTCCCACCCAGACGACCGGATTGAACCAATTCTGCAATCCGTTCTCCGGCACGTGGACGATCGACACGCTCAACTACACGTTGGGGATCACGCTGCGCCAGCCGGCGTTCCTGTCGCGCTCCCACATCGCCACCCTTGGCTTCGTCGTCGAGCGGCGCTCGGAGTTCGGGATCTACACGCGTGAGGCGATCGGTGGCAACGCCGACGTTACCTTCAACGCCCGCGGGGCCTTGCCCGTCACCGTCGGTTACTCCTACTCGGTGGGACGCACGGAGGCCAGCGATGCCGTCTATTGCGTCCTCTTCCGGCTGTGCGATTCGACGAGCCGAATATTCTTGCGCGACCGGCGGCAATTCGGCGCGGTGACGATGACGGTGGTGCGCGATCGAGTGAACAGCGTGCTCGAAGCTTCCGAGGGCAGCATCACCACCGCGACGCTGGTGCACGCCTCCCACCTCGTCGGCTCCCAGGTGCCGTACGAGTTCAACCGCGGTGAGCTCGAGATCGTCAAGTACTATCCCATTGGACGCCGGACCGTATTTGCCTGGCGGGTCCGTGGCGGGGCCATTCTGGCGCGCAACATTCAGCTCAGCGGGCCCCCCGTCGGCTATGTGCCGCCGGACCAGCGGTTTTACGGCGGCGGCCCCAACTCGGTGCGCGGCTATGGGCGCAATGAGCTCGGGCCCAGGGTCTACGTCATTACGGTCAGGGACAGTACCGCGATCGACCCCGTCGCGACCGCCCAGGCGGGGGACACGGTGTGGCGCGGCGTAACCACCGCCCCGACCGGCGGCAACACGGCCCTCGTGCTCAACGCCGAGCTGCGTTTTCCGTCGCCGCTCTTTGCGCAGCGGATGCGTCTGGGATTGTTCGTCGATGCGGGACAGGTGTGGGAGCGGGGCGATTCGCTCACCACCATTCATGGTATCCGCATCACTCCCGGCGCGGGTCTGCGCTTCGCGACGCCGCTCGGTCCAGTGCGGATCGATGCCGCGTACAACGGCTATGCCACCGAGCGCGGGCCCCTATTCTTTCTGGATAAAACGACCGGGACTCTCACGCAGATCCGCTCGGCATACCCGCCGCTGCGGGCCCAAAAGACCTTTTGGCAAAAGGTCATCATTCAATTCGCCGTCGGGCAGGCGTTCTAGATGCGCCGCTCGCTGGGTGTCGCGCTCTGGACGCTGGTCGGACTGCTCGCCTGTTTCCTCGGCGCGCTCAACGCGCTCGTCGGCACGCGCGCGGGCCGCACGCTGCTCGCGCGCGTGGCCAGCACCGTGGTCGAAGGCGCGGTACACGGCTCGATCGCAGTGGGTGAGGTCCGCGGGTCGCTGCTCACAGGCGTCGTGCTCACCGATGTGCGCCTGCTCGATCCCGATTCGACGCTCGTTGCCTGGCTGCCCCGCGCCGAGCTGGGGTACAACCCGATCGACTTCGCGGCGGGTCGCGTGGTGTTCATGGAGGT
>QHUF01000213.1 GCA_003221075.1 Gemmatimonadota bacterium | reverse complement strand
CCCACATCCGGACCGGCCCGCACGCCGGCGGCGATGAGATCGTCGCCTTTCACCGCGAGGTCCTTCAAGCCGAGCGGCGGGTTAGCGGCGCGAATTGTGGCGACGGTCGCAGGTAACGTGACTGGGGAATGGGGAATGGCAGGGAGCAGTGTCAAGAGATCATTTGCGTACTCCCCCGTCTCCGATAGCCACCGCCGCACGTCGGCGGCGCGCTTGGGATCGGGGTATTTCTGCCGCCAGCGCCCGATCGCACGCCCGCGTTCGATGTCGTTGTTAGAGCACTTGAGACGAATGAGTAGCGATGCTGGGTCTGTTGCGAGCAATGCCGTGATGAGCACAGGATCGCGCGGCAGCTTATCGAGTTGACCAGTCCCCTTTCCCCATTCCCCGCCTAGCTCCGGAAGCCAGATCCGCGTCGCACCGACGTCGCGCCACAGCGTGACCAGCTTCGACACTTTCTTCGCACTCTTGATGCCCTTGAACCACTCATCGTGCACGCGTTCTGCCGACAGCTGGGCCAATCCCTGGGCGTTCGCTTTGGCGGCCTCGAGGGTGCGCGCGTGAATCCGGAACTCGAACCGCGCGCTGAAGCGCAAGGCGCGCAGGATCCGCAGGTAATCCTCCTGAAAGCGCCAGTTCGGATCGCCGACCGAGCGGATCAGCTTCTTTGCGAGGTCCTGCTCACCGTGAAAGGGATCGCGCCACTCGTGCCGGATTGGGTGATAGGCGATCGCGTTGATGGTGAAGTCGCGGCGCGCCAGGTCGTCCATCAGCGACACGCCGAATTCCACGGTGGCGTGGCGCCCGTCCGTGTGAATGTCCTTCCGGAAGGTCGTCACTTCATGCGCCTGGCCATGCGCATCGAGCACCGCGACGGTGCCGTGCTCGATCCCGACGGGCACGGTCCGCTTGAACAGCTTCTGGATTTCGGCCGGCGGCGCTGCCGTCGTGAGATCGAAGTCGTGATTCTCGACGCCAAGGAGATTGTCGCGGACCGCCCCACCCACGCACCACGTCTCGAACCCCGCATCCTCCAGCCGCCTCGCGATTTTCACGACTTCCGCGGGGATGTGAAGCTCAGCCACAGAGGACGGAGCCTCCGTTGACGTTCAGGACTTCACCGGTGATGTGCCGCGCCAAGGGTGAGCAGAGAAATAGAATCGGCCCGGCGATGTCTTCTGCGCTCGCTACCCGCCGCAGCGGAATCGTTTTCTCGATCGCGGCGCGGCCGGCCCCCGCGTACGGCTTCGCCGACATTTCGGTATCGACCCATCCGGGAGCGACGCAGTTGATCGTGATCTTGGGCGCGAGCTCGACGGCCAGCGACTTTGTGATCGAGATGACGGCGCCCTTGGTGGCGGCATAGTCGGCGTGAAACGCCTCGCCCCGCTGCCCGGCGGTCGAAGCGACCAACACGATCGTTCCACCTTCCGCGATGTGGGGAATGGCGGCGCGGCACACGTAGATGACCGCATCGAGGTTCGCGCGCCGCGTGGATTCCCACTGCTCGTCGGTCATCTTGGCGACCGGCACGTCGTCGGGCGGCCAGACGCCGTGATTGATCACCAGAATATCGAGACCGCCGCCGAGGGCGCGCAGGGCTTCCGCGACCGCCTTGCCGGCTCCGCTCGGCGTGCCGAGATCGCCCCGTACAGACGCGGTGACGTGCGCTTCGGCCGGGGGTTTGCGGCTGCGGTATCCCACGGCCACCTTCGCGCCTGCCCGCGCGAGCATCACGGCCGTGGCGCGCCCGATGCCTCGGCCGCCGCCGGTCACAAACGCGCGCTTCCTGGTGAGATCGATCAACCCTTCAACCGATCTTCGACCAGATCACAGATCACGTGTTCGATCGCGAGATGGAGCTCCTGAATGCGCGCCGTCTCGGCCGAGGGCACGATGAGCACCAGATCGGCGAGGTCCTTGAGCTGGCCTCCCGTTCGTCCGAGCAGCGCCACGACGCCCACGCCACGAGCCTTGGCAGCCTGCGCGGCGCGAATGACGTTGGGACTCTCCCCGGACGTCGAATGCAGCACCAGCAGGTCGCCCGGTCCGGCCAGGGCTTCGATCTGCCTGGCGAAGACTTCATCGAAGCCCATGTCGTTGGCGCACGCGGTCAGTAACGAGGTGTCCGTCGTCAGCGCAACCGCGCGCATCGCCGGCCGATTCGTCTGGTAACGCACCACATACTCGGTGGCGACATGCTGGGCGTCGGCGGCGCTGCCGCCGTTGCCGGCGAAGAACAGCGTGCCCCCGGCCCGGAGCGTGGCTTCGAAACGCTCCGCGATGGCGGCGATTTCGTCCGCCTGCTGCGCGGCGACGCGGCCAGCGAGTGTCGCCAGGCCGTCGAGGGACTCCCGGATTTTCTCGGCGGTCACTTCACAGCCTCGACGAACGCCCCCAGACCGCCCAATCCCCCGCGCTTGCCCAGCTCGCCCTGCGGTCCTTCTTCGACGACGGTGCCGATGACGACGAAGTCGGCTCCCGCCTTCCTGGCGGCGCGTGCGAGCGCCGGCGTGCGAATACCGCCGCCAACGAAGAGCGGGGAGCGCGGCACCGCGGCGCGGCAGGCGCGAATCACTTCCGGCGATACCGGTCGCTCCGCCCCGCTGCCGGCGTCGAGATACACCGCCTGCATCCCGATCAGCGTGGCCGCGGTGGCATGCGCGGCCGCCAGCTCGGGCTTATCGGCAGGCAGCGGACGCGTCTGGCTCACGGACTCCACGCTCGTCACCCGCCCACCGTCGATCAGGATGTACGCGGTGGACAAGGTCGGTACAGGATGCTGCTGCAGATACGGCACCGCGCGGACGTGCTCCTCGATCAGATACTGCGGATTGCGGCCCGACACGAGCGACAGGAAGAGCACGAGATCCACTTGATCGGTGAGCTGCATGGCGGAGCCGGGAAACAGCGCGACCGGAATGCCGGGCGCGTTGTCCCGCAACGCCCGCGCTACCTCGTGCGTCTGGGCGGCGCCGTCGAACGACGAGCCGATCAACAGGCCGCGCACCCCGGCCGCTTTCGCCGCGCGCCCGATGCGTGCCGCCTCCGCGCCGCTGGTGCGGACCGGATCCACGAGTACGAGCAAACCCTGACCATCAAGTCTCATGTGTCTCCTTCGGTTTGCGCCTCGAAGGCGTAGGTGGCGAACGCGTCGGCCGCGAGGAGATCGAGCGCGAGTTCGCGGCCGCCCGTCGGCTTGCTCGCGACGCCATCGAGCAGATCACGGCCCAGGCGCGCCAGATACACCGGGAGCGTGGCGCTGGGAGCTGGGACCAGTTGTTCGACTGCGCGATCGAGACGCTCCCGCAGTGTCTGCGGGGGCGCCGGTCTACGGGAACGGAGCCACGCGAGCACCTCCTCGCGCGTCACCCTGCCAACTCCCGAACGATCTCCACGGTCCGAGCCCGTGCCTCACCCAGTTTGTTGACGTCGCCGACACCGGCGGATGCAAAATGCGGCCGCCCGCCGCCTTTCCCGCCGGTTGTGGCCGCGATGGCGTTGGCGATCTCGCCCGCCTTGATGCCCTTGGAGACGAGATCATCTGTGACGGCCACGTGGATGCCGGCCCGGTCGCCCGTGGTGAACAACACGGAAATAGCCCGCTTATGCTTCGCCCGGAAGCCATCCATGATGGCGGAAATCTGGCCGCGGTCGTCGATCGCTGACTCCGAGACATGCAGCTCGAGGTCCCCGATCTTTTCTACTTGTCCCGATTCCCGTGTCCCCGCCTTGAGCAGCTCCGCAACTCGTTTTTCTAACCTCTTGTTCTCCTCCAGCATCGCCTCGATGCGCCGGACGAGATGCTCCGGCTGTGTCTTGAGCACCCCGGAAGCCTCGGACAAGAGGTGCTGCAGCTCGAGCGCGTAGCGGTACGCCGTGGGGCCCGTCAGCGCTTCGATGCGGCGCACGCCAGCGGCGGCGCCGGTCTCGTGCGTGAAGCGAAACAGCGCGATTTGTCCTGTCGCGCCGACGTGTGTGCCGCCGCAGAGCTCGAGCGACACACCGGGAACGTCCACGACGCGAACCACATCGCCGTATTTCTCGCCGAATAGCGCCATCGCGCCCGCCGCCACCGCGTCCTTATACGCCATCTGCCGGGTCTCGATCGGGAGATTCTCCCAGACGTGCGCATTGACCTCGGCTTCGATGGCGGCGAGCTGCTCGCCCTTGATGGGACCGTGGTGGCTGAAGTCGAACCGCAGACGCTCGGGCGCCACGACCGATCCCGCCTGGCGCACATGCGCACCCAGGATTCTCCGGAGCGCCGCATGGACGAGATGCGTGGCGGTGTGATTGCGCTCGATATTGCGGCGCCGCGCTTCGTTGACTTGGGCGAGGGCGGCCGTCGGCTCGAACGGCTCGCCAAACGTGCCGACCACCGCGTTCCGGCCGTCCACCTTCTCGACGCCTTCGACCGTCAACTCCCACCCGTCACCTTGGACCACACCGGTGTCGCTGACCTGGCCGCCGGACTCCGCGTAGAACGGATTCTCTTCGAGAATGATCTCGAGTTGATCACCGGTCTGACGGA
>QHUF01000231.1 GCA_003221075.1 Gemmatimonadota bacterium | reverse complement strand
GGTGTACTTCATCTATAAAGAGGATATCGCCGGGCTTGAGTCCGGTGAGCATGCCCACCAGGTCGCCCGGGCGCTCGAGCACTGGGCCGGACGTGGTGCGGATGTTCACGTCCAACTCCTTTGCCATGAGCAGCGCCAGCGTCGTCTTGCCGAGTCCCGGCGGGCCGAAGAAGAGCGCGTGGTCGAGCGGCTCCTTACGCTGCTTGGCCGCGTCGATGGCGATCTGCAGCGACTCTTTGACCTTGGCCTGGCCCACGAACTCGTCGAGTCGCGACGGCCGTAGCGCGGCGTCAGTGAGCCGCTCGTTCTCGAGTGCGTCGGGAGTGGTTATTTCCGCGCGAGCCATGAACGCCAGCGGACCGGCCGAGCTTCGGCCTCGATGATGTGCAGGGTGTGGCACTGCAGACAGCTGTCCTCGGCCTTCGTGGTGCCCGCGGGCACCAGGCGCCGGTTCGTCGAGCCGCACCGGGCGCAGATCCACTCAGCGGTGATTTCGGTGGGAATGGCGGTCATCGGGTCGTGAGAATCTGCAGGGCGCGTCGCACCAGTGTCTCCGTTTCGGTCTCCGTTCCGTTGCCCGCGAGCGCCTGGCGAATCGCGCGATCGGCCTCCGGTACTCCGTATCCCAGCCGCTCCAGCGCCTTGAGCGCGGCCTCGGCGCCAGCCGGAACTTCGACGGACGGGGCCTCCGTGAACTCCTCGACCTTCTCCCCCAGCTCGAGCGCGAGGCGCTCGGCGGTCTTGCGGCCGATCCCGCTCACCGACGACAGCAACCCAATGTTCTTCTCGCGCAGCGCCCGCGCGCCGCGCTCCACGCCGAGTGCCGACAGCACGGCGATGCCGATCTTGGGTCCGACGCCGCTGACGCTCGTGAGCCGCTGGAAAAAACGGCGCTCGGCGTCGTCGAGGAATCCGTACAGCGCCCAGCCGTCCTCGCGCACGACCAGCTCGGTCGCCAGGGTGATCTCGACGCCGGTCGCCGGCAAGCGCTCCATGACGCCGAGCGGGACGACGACCTCATAGCCGACGCCGCCGGGCGTCTCGACGACGACCCGGTCGGCGGATTTTGTCGCCAGCCGGCCGCGAACGTGTGCGATCATGTTAGGTGCGCGATCATACGATTAATGTAGGGGCGCAGCATGCTGCGCCCCTACCCGTACCATCCTGGGCGATGATCGCAGAATAAACGTCAGCGCCACCGCAACTCCATCGGCGGCGTCGGCCGGCTTCGGCGCGTGCTTGAGGTGCAGCAAGCGAGCCACCATGGCCGCCACCTGCGACTTTTGCGCGCCGCCGGCTCCGACCACGGTCTTCTTGATCATGGCCGGTGCGTACTGGGCGATATCGAGCTCCGCTTGCTGCGCTGCCAGCAAAATGACTCCGCGTGCATGCCCAAGAACGAGTGTCGTACGGACGTTCTTATGATAGAAGGCATCCTCGAGGGCGAGTACCGAGGGTTGGTGGCGTTTGATGAGCTGTCCGATTGCCTGGTGCAGCTCGGCGAGACGATGGGGCAGGGAATTGTTGCGTCCGAAGCGAAAAACGCCGCATTCGATGAGTCGGCCCAACCCCGGGACCCCGTTCCCATTTCCCGTTTCGATCACGCCGTAGCCGGTGACCCGAGTGCCGGGGTCGACGCCCAGGACCCTCACGTCATCCCGTCACCGCCGCCATCGCCTCGGCGTCGATGTCGAAGTTGGAAAAGACCTTCGCGACGTCGTCCATTTCCTCGAGGCCTTCCATGAGGTTCAGCAGCTTCTTGGCGTCGCTGCCCTCGACCTTCACGGTGTTTTTGGGAACCATCGCGATCTCGGCGCTCTGCACCGGCAGCTTCTTGCCGCGCAGCGCTTGGTCGATCGCGTGGAGCTGCGTGGGCGGCGTCGTGATCAGATAGATGTCGCCCTCCTTCTCCATGTCTTCCGCGCCGGCGTCGAGGGCGGCTTCCATCGTGGCATCCTCGTTCGCCTTGGCGTCCACCACGATCTGGCCCTTGCGGTCGAACATCCAGGCGACGGCGTTGGTGGCCGCAAGGTTGGCGCCGTGGCGCTGGAAGACGTTGCGGATCTCGGCAACGGTGCGGTTGGCGTTGTCCGTCGTGGCCTGAATGAGGAGCGCCGCGCCCCCAGGCCCGTACCCCTCGTATGTGACCTCTTCGTAGGTCACGCCCTCGAGCTCGCCGGTGCCCTTCTTGATCGCACGGTCGATGTTGTCGGCCGGCATGTTTTCCGCTTTGGCGGCATCGATCGCGGTGCGCAGCCGCGCGTTACCGCCCGGATCCCCGCCGCCCTGCTTGGCCGCAATCGTGATTTCGCGAATCAGACGCGTAAACACGGCACCGCGCTTCTGATCGGTGACCGCTTTCTTGCGCTTGATTTGTTTCCATTTACTGTGACCAGCCATGATCGTACTCCCTGCTCTCAGCTCCCGCTCGCTAGGCCCCAACCCCCAGGCCCCAAGCCCAAGTTATATCATCTATCAGGGTCGAGCATATCCTCGAACCGCATCCAGCGCCGATAAAAGTAGAGATCGGCGAACCCGGTGGCGCCGTTGCGGTTTTTGGCGACGATCAGCTCGGTCGCGCCATCCACGCCGCCGCCCGGGTTGTACATCTCCTCGCGGAAAATCGACAGGATGACATCGGCATGCTGTTTCGGCGCGCCCATGACGCCGTAGTCGTCGAGCGTGGGGCGCTTCGCGTCTCGACCTGTCTGGAAACTCGGCAGCTGCGCGACCACGAGCAACGCGACCTGACGCGCCAGCGCGAGCGCCTTGAGGTGCCGCAGCACGAGCGCCGTGTCCTCGTCCTGCGTCGTGCGCGCCTTCGGCGGCGGGACGAGCTGCAGGTAGTCGACGACGACCAGCCCGATCTGCCGCAGCGGGTCGAGCCGGTCGAAGGCGGTCTCGAAGTCCTCTCCGGCCAACGGTAGTAAGGAAAGGGGAAGGCCTCGCAGCCGCACCGCGGCCGCGCCGACCCCGGCGCGCGTCTGGTCGGTGAGCTTTGCGGCGCGCAGCTCGTCCACGGCGACTCTGCCCTCGATCGCGAGCGCGCGCTCCATCAACCGCTCTTCATTCATCTCGCCGGAGAGATACGCCACGCCCACCGACTGCTGTGCCACGCGCAGCGCGATGCCGAGGGCGAGCGCCGACTTGCCGCTGCCGATGTCGCCGCCCAGGAGGATGAGATCGCGCCGCCGCAGGCCACCACCCAGCAGCTTGTCGAGCGAGCCAAATCCTGTGGGAATCGTGTCCCCCGTGATCTCCCCGGGACGTTGGGCGTCCACCCGCTCGACGAGGCTGTCGAGGGACGGACTCTTTTCGAACCGGCGCGCGGGGGACGGCATGGTCTATAGATGCAATCTGGCCGTGCGTGCTGCAACGGTCACGGCGTCCCCAGCCTCGACGCCGAGCACCTCACGCGCCGGTGCGGTGAGCTGGCTGAGCACCAGGGCAGCGGCATTGGGCGTCGCCGTCTCGAGGTGTTGCCGCGCGGCGGCGAGCGCCCGCTTGAGCGGGCCGGGCAGCGCCAGGCTGCCGATCCGCGTCTCGAGCGCCTGCAGGCGGCGGCGGTGGTTCTTTGCGCTCACCGGGGCCGGCGGCAGCAGGGCCTCCGCTGCGCGGACGATCAGCCACAGCGCGAACAAGCCTTCGCGTTGGGGGCCGCGCGCCGATTCCGCGATCAACGTGATGAGCTTCGCTTCGGCCGTACTCACGCGACGAGCCGTTGCACGGCGGCGGCCACCTGATCGGGGAAGATTTCCTCGAGGCAGCGGTGGTGCCCGAGCGGGCAGCGCTCCGTACCCATGGCCGAGCAGGGCCGGCAGCTCAGGTCGCGCTCGAGTACCTCCGCGCGGCTCGCGTACGGAAAGAAGCCGAACGGCTCGACCGTCGGCCCAAACAGCGCGACCACCCTCGTGCCGACGCCAGTGGCCATGTGCATCACGCCCGTGTCGCCCGAGACGAGCACCGTGGCGCGGGCGAGACACGCGCCCGTCTCCTGCAGCGTGAACTCTCCTGCCGCGTTGGGCACGCCGGGACCGAGCTCGCCGGCCAATTGCCGATCGCCCGCGCCACCGACGGCGACGAGTCCGTATCCCATGCCGCGCAGCTGCTCCGCGAGCGCCCTCCAGTGGCGGAGCGGCCAGCGCTTGGTCGCGTGTGCGGCGCCCGGCGCGAGCGCCGCGAGGGGGTGTCCGTCGAGCCCCCGCTCGCCGAGCCAGCGAGCGACACGCTCGCGCGCCGCGGGTGCCAGGAAAAACTCGGGCGGGCCGCCGTCGGGTTGCACGTCCAGCGCGCGCGCCGCCTCGAAGTAGCGCGCCGGGACCGGCACGTGCTTTCCGTACATGTTGATCTTCGCCGCGATCAACGCCGTGCGGGCGAGTTTGCGCTTCGAGTACCCCGACCATTGGCAGGGGACGAGCAGGCGCAGCGCCGCACTGCGCAGGCTGCCGTGCAAATCGAGTCCGTGCGTCGGCCGGAGTGCGCGGAGCCGGCCCGCGAGGTCGGTGATCCGCGCGTTCGGCTCCAGCTCGATCACCTTGTCCAGCTTGGGATTCTCGAGGACCAGCGGCGCCATCGCGCGCTTGGTCACGAAGTACAGCTCGGCGTCGGGATGGCGCCGGTGCAATGCGCGCACGAGGGGAGTGGTGAGGAGGACGTCGCCGATGGAGCTGAACCGGACGCACAGGACGCGCAACACGCGGCCAATGTAGTCGCGCGTTGCCCGGCTTCGCCAGCGGGACTACCTTGTCACGCACGATGCCGCGTCCAAAGAGCATTCTCTGGGTCGATGACGAAGTGGATGGCCTCGCCGCGCACCGGCGCTTTCTCGAGGAGCAGGGGTTTGCGGTGGCGCAGGCGGCGCACGGCGACGACGCCCTCGCGATGTTGCGGCGGCAGCCGTACAGCGTCGTGCTGCTCGACGAGCAGATGCCCGGCCGCCGCGGGCTCGATCTGTTGCCCGAAATCCGCGCCATCGATCCCGCCATGGCCGTGGTGATGGTGACGCAGAGCGAAGACGACGCGCTGCTGCGCGACGCCATCGGTACCGAAGTCGACGACTATCTCGTGAAGCCCGTCCATCCGCGCCAGGTGCTTTCCGTCGTCACGCGCCTGCTCGAGGGTGACCGCATCCGCCAGCAGCGGTTGGCGCGCGACTTCGTCACGCGCTTCCGCGAGCTCGAGGGCCGCCGCGGCGCGGCGCTCGCCTGGCGCGAGTGGAGTGAGCTGGTGGCCGAGTTGGCGCGCTGGGAGGTGCGGCTCGCCGCGGGCGACGAGCCGGGACTCTCCGAAGCGCTGCGCGCGCTGCAGGAAAGCTTGCGCAAAGACTTCCAGGGATTCATCACCAGGCATTATCCGCGCTGGCTCTCCGACCCGGAGCGCGATCGGCCGCCGCTGTCGGTAGACGTCGGCGCCGAGTTCCTCGTGCCCGCGCTCAAACGCACGGGCCGGGTGGTGTTCATCCTCATCGACTGCCTGCGGCTGGATCAGTGGGAAGTGCTGCGCGATCTGATCACGCCGTTGTTCGACGTCGAGGAATCGCACTACTACAGCATTCTTCCGACGGCGACGCCGTTTTCCCGGAATGCGATTTTCAGCGGGCTCTTTCCGATGGAGATCGCGGCCCGGCATCCGGAGTGGTGGGGCGCGCCGACCGACGAAGAGAGCCTGAACGCGCACGAGGCCGAGCTCTTGAGCGAACAGCTGCGGGAGCTGGTGGGCGAAGAGGTGCCGGTCCGCTACGAGAAGCTGTTCACCGCGGCCGACGGCGCGGATCTCTTGCGGCGCCTGCCGGCGCATTTGGCACAGCCCGGCGTGACGGCACTCGTCTTCAACTTCATCGATCAGCTGACGCACGGCCGCTCGGAGAACGCGATCCTCTACGAGGTGGCACGCGACGCTGACGCGCTGCGGGGCCTGACGAAGACGTGGTTCGAGCGCTCGCCCGTGCTCGCCGCGCTCCAAGAGGCCGAGCGCCGCAACGTGCCGGTCCTGCTCACGACCGACCACGGCGCGATTCACTGCGAGACGCCGGCGACGGTCTTCGCCAAGCGCGACGCGACCGCCAACCTGCGCTACAAGTTCGGCGAGGACCTGCGCGCCGAGGACCCGGAAGCCGCCATCATGGTCGAAGACCTGAAGTCTTACGGGCTTCCCGCCAAGGGCCTCGGCGTCCGGCTGCTGCTCGCCACGGGTGACCGCTTCTTCGTCTATCCGACCAAACTGCGCGAGTATCAGGCTCGCTACCGCGGCGCGTTCCTGCACGGCGGCGCCACACCCGAAGAGATGATTCTCCCCGTCGCGCTGCTCACGCCGCGCCGCGCGCGCTAATGAGCAGCGCCAAAGGCGGCGCGCGGCTGCTGTCGCTGCTCCGACCCTACTCGCTCCGGTTCGCCGCCACGATTACCGCGACGGTCATCTCGTCGGTGCTCGACGGCTTCACCTTCGTCCTGCTGATTCCGTTCTTGCGCACGCTGTTCGGCAATGCGGCGCTGCCGGCGCAGGGCGGCTCGCAGGTCGAGACCGTACTCAACACGATCGCGGGCCCCTTCCTGAAGGCAGGCACGCCCGAGCTTGCGCTCCGCAACGTCGTCATCGTGCTGCTGGTGGCGCTGCTGCTCAAGAATCTCACGTCATATCTCGCGGCTCTCGGGAGCGTCGCGATTCAGGAGGGCGTCGTCCGCGATCTGCGGATTCGTCTGTTCCGGCATCTGCAGACCCTGCCGCTCGGCTACTTCCAGCGGACGCGCGCCGGCCAGACGATCGCGCGTGTCATCAGCGATACCGATCAGGTGAAGACCGCGGTGAGCGCGGCGCTCGCGTCGCTGCTGCAAAACCTCGTGATCATCACCGTCTACGTCGTCATTCTGTTCGGCCTCTCGGTCAAGCTTGCGTTGCTGTCGCTCCTCCTGGCACCGGTGCTGTTGCTCATCATCCGTCCGATGATCAATCGCCTCCGTCGCCGCTCGCGCGAGCTGGCGACCGAGCGCGGCGAGGTGACGAGTCACGTGGGCGAGATGATCGCGTCCGCGAAACTGGTGCGTGCGTACGTCGCCGAGGCGTTCGAGCTGGGGCGGTTCCAGGAGCTCGCGGAGCGCTACCGCAAGCGGGTGCTGCGGGCGCAGCGCTACTCCAGCCTCACGAGCCCCGTGAGCGAGGTGTTCGGCGGCGTGATGATCGTCCTGATTCTCGTCGTCGGGACGCGACTCGCGCTCGGCACCGCCGCGACGCTGGATCCCGCGGTGCTGATCACCTTCCTCGCCGTCAGCTTGCGGCTGATGTCGCCGATCAAATCGGTGTCGAACTATCCCGCGGTCATGGCCGCAGCCGTCGCCTCCGCGGAGCGGGTGTTCGAGGTGCTCGACTTGCCGTCCGCCGAAGGGGACCGGCCCGGCGAGACGACGGCGGAGTTCAGCGAGCGCATCGAGTTCCGGGGCGTCTCGTTCGAGTACGAGCCCACCGAGGCGGTGTTGCGCGACGTCGAGCTCGAGGTGAAGCGCGGCCAGGTCGTCGCGATCGTCGGCCCCTCGGGGGCCGGCAAGACCACGCTGGTCGATCTCCTCCCGCGATTCTATGAGCCGACGCGCGGTGAGATCCTGATGGACGGCAAGCCGCTGACCAGCTATACCCGCACGTCACTCCGCAAACTGATGGGGATCGTGTCGCAGGAGACCGTGCTTCTGAACGACACGGTGGTCGCCAACATCGCGTACGGGTTGAAAGACGCGCCGCTCGACCAGGTGCGGGCCGCGGCGCGCGCCGCGAACGCCGACGAGTTCATCATGCGGCTGCCCGAAGGCTACGACACGCTGCTCGGGGAGCGCGGCACCCGGCTCAGCGGCGGGCAGCGCCAGCGGGTCGCGATTGCCCGGGCGTTGCTGCGCGATCCACCGATTCTGATCCTCGACGAAGCCACCAGCGCACTCGACACCGAATCCGAGCGCCTCGTGCAGGAAGCGATCGATCGGCTGATGGCGCATCGCACCGTCTTCGTGATCGCCCACCGGCTCGCCACCGTGCACCATGCCGATTTCATCGTCGTGCTGGCGGAAGGACGGATCGTGGAACGGGGCACGCACGACGACCTGCTCTCCGGCGACGGTCTGTATCGGCGCCTGTACAATCTCCAGTTTCGGACCTGAGATGTTGTCGGGTTTCACCCTCGTTCGTAATGCCGTCAAACTCGACTTCCCGATCCTTCCCGCGATCCGGTCGGTGCTCGAAGTGTGCGACGAAGTCGTCGTCAATGTCGGCAAGTCCGAAGACGAGACGCGCGATCTCGTCGCGTCGGTGAAGGACCCACGCGTGCGTATTCTGGACGCCGAATGGGACTTCACCAAGAAAAGCGCCATGCTGTCCATCGAGACGCAGCGGGCCATGGACGCCTGCCGCGGCTCGTGGGGCATCTACATCCAGGCTGATGAAGTGCTGCACGAGCGCGGCGCGCGCATTCTCAAAGAGAAGGTCGGCGAGTGGGACCGCGATGCACGCTTGGAAGGACTGCTGGTGAAGTACGTCCACTTCTACGGCGGGTTCGACCAGATCGCGACGAGCAGGCGCTGGTATCGCCGTGAAGTGCGCTGCATCCGCCTCGGCAGGGACATCCGTTCCTACCAGGACGCACAAGGGTTTCGCGTGGGTCCGAACGCTCGGAAGATCCGCGCCCGCCCCACGGACGCCGAGATGTTTCACTATGGGTGGGCCCGGCCCGCCAGGGCCATCCAGGAGAAGTTCGAGATCTCCCGGACGATCTATCCCTGGGGTGGGACCCACTTCGACCAGCAGCAGGCGCGCGGGTTTCTGGAATGGATCCCCCTGCTGCGCGAGTTCATGGGCACGCACCCGACCGCCGCGCGGGAGTGGATTGCGGCGCGGGCACACGATCCTGAGCGACTGATCGGGCCGGCCCATTTCAATCCCGAGCACCTCCGCTACTACATCTCGGACTGGATCGAGCGACTCACCGGCGCTCGCGTGTTCGAGTTTCGCAACTACGTTCTCGTTTAGGCGACCGCGGTCTCCAAGGGCCGTCCCGGCGGCAGCCGCCCGTGCTGGAGCAGGTGCTCGTACATGTGGACGTAGTCGCGAGCCATGCGCAGGTGAGAGAAGTAGTGCTCGGCGCGTCTCCGGCATGCGTGCGGATCGAGATCCTTGATCCGAGCCCGCAGTGCGAGTAGCTCCTCGAACGTCGCGGCGATGCCGCCGCCGTCTGCACCCACCAGCTCCGGCAACGAACCTCGCGGCGTGGCCAACACGGGAGTCCCGCTGGCGAGCGCCTCCAGCACATTCACGGGGCACGGGTCGTCCCACTGCACGGGCATCCACAGGCAGCGCGCACCGGCGAGCAGCTCGCGCTTTTTCTCTCCGCCGACTTCGCCGACAAACTTCACCCAGCGCGATAGACTCGGACGCCATCCGCCGGCCACGACCAGGCGAAAACGCGCGGTCTTCGCTGCCTGAATCGCGATGCGCCATCCCTTGACCGAGTGCAGGCGCGCGAGGAACAAGTCGAACTCCCCCTTGTGCGCGCGAAACTCGTACTCGTCGAGCCGCACGCCGTTGTAGACATACGTTGCGGTGCCATAGCGGCTGGCGTGATTCTCGCTCACGCAGATGACGTACGCGGGCGCCGTTCCTCCCGCGCCGAGGTTGCCGTGCAGCGTGGCGACGAACGGCACGGCGGGAGGATGCTTGACGAGCTCGTGGTAGTGCATCATGTCGACCGGGCGACCGACGTAGCGGTGCACGTCGAAACCCGGCTGTCGCACCTCCTCTGCTGCGACCTCGACGACGCGAACGCCGGGGACGCGGCTGCCGGGGCCGGCGAGCAGTGTGACCTCGTGCCCCAGTTCGACGAGCGCCTCCGAGAGCCAGACCACGATGCGCTCCGCGCCGCCATAGTTGGCGACCGGGAGCCGCATATGGTGGAATTGGACGATGTGCATCAGATCGCGCCATTCTTCACGACGGCCTCGTATGTGCGCACGTAGCTCTCAGCCATCTTGATGTGCGTGAAGTACCGCTCGGCGCGCTCACGGCACGCCCGCGGATCGAGCGTCGTAACCTGGTCGCCCGCGAGAATCAGCTCGTCGAGCGTGTCGCGCAACACGCCCACCGCGGGCGTGACGATCTCGGGCAACGCCCCGCGGCGCGTGCCGAGCACGGGGGTGCCGGAGAACAGCGCTTCGATCGTCGGCAGGCCGAACGGCTCGTCCCATTGCGCGGGCATCCAGAGGCAGCGGGCCCGTGCGAGCAGCACCGCCTTGCGCTTGCCGTCGACCTCACCGACGTACTTCACCGCGCCCGTGAAGCTCGGACGCCACCCGCCCGCGATGATGAGCTGCCGGCCGGTCCGCTGCGCCGCGTCCACGGCCCATTGATAGCCCCGATCCCTGTGCAGCTTGCCGAGGAACAGGTCCCACTTCTCTTTGCGGCGGCGGAAGATGTATTCGGCGGGGTCGAGCCCGTTGTGGACGAAGGTCGTGCTGCCGTGGCGTTTGGCGTGATCGCGCGAAAGAAAGATCGTGTTCGGGGGGAGTGGCGTGTCGGGCTTCCAGTTGCCGTGCAGCGTCTGCACGAAGGGCACGCCTTTCGGTCCCTGCTTTAGGGGAAAGTGCGCGTGCAGGATGTCGACGCCATCGGGAATGAATTTCTTGAGATCGACGCCGGAATCCTTCAGCAGCCGGGGCGCGACCTCCACGATCTTCGCTGCTTCGGAGACTTTGGTTCCCGGTTGGGCGAGCAGCGTCACGCGGTGGCCAAGCGCCGCGAGCCCGCGAACCAGCGCGACGACGACGCGCTGCGGTCCGCCGTAGCCCTCGACCGGGAGCCGGTGATGGGACGCCACCACGACGTGCATCGAGGTCCCAGTATAACTAGCTTCGGCACATGTCGGAGAGTCCCGGGCGTCTCACGATTTTGCAACTCACGCATCAAGGTGAGGGCGCCGGCTCCACGCAATCCATTTTCAGTTTGAGTCGCGAGCTGGCGCAACGCGGTCACCGCATCCTGGTCGGCTGCCCCGCGGGAACGCTGCTGGCCCGCACCGTCGCCGTGACGCCGCCGCTCGAACACATCCCGCTCGACTTCTCGCAGCTTCGTAACGTCGCCGACACCATCGCCCGCGTGATTGGCGATCAGCGCGTCACGTTGGTCAACAGCCACGCGACGCGGGACCGGCGCGCGCTCACGTGGCTGCGGTGGCGCCGCCGCTTACCACAACCGTTCGTCGTCACGCGCCGGACGATGCCGCTCACGCTGCCGCCGGAGCTGATTGCGGTCGGACTCACCGCCGACCGCACCATCGCCGTGAGCACGGCGGTGGCGCGCGCGCTGCGCCGGCGCCTGCATCCTGGCGGCCGGCTGCGCGTCGTGCCGAACGGCATCGACCTGGCGCGCGTCGAGACTCCGCCGTCACCCGAGGAGCTGGCGCTCGCGGAGTCCGCGCTCGGCAATTCCGGCCGGCCGGTGGTCGCGGTCGTCGCGCGCCGCAAGGACCAGCAAATCCTGCTCCGCGCCCTGCCCGCGCTCGAGCGTCCCGTGACCGTGGCCTTCGTCGGTATCCGGCCCGATGACGAGCTCGCCGCCGCCCAGGCGGCCGTGCCCGAACGGCACCGCGTGGTGTTCGTGCCTTTCACCGAGCGGCCGCTCGCCTTCTACCGCTTCGCGACGATCGCCGCGCTGCCCTCGCGCATCGAGGGCTTATCGCAGGCGCTCCTCGAGGCGATGTCGCTCGGCGTTCCCGTGATCGCGTCGGCGGCGGGCGGCAACGCCGAGCTCGTGTATTCCGGAGAGACGGGATTGCTCGTTCCGCCGCTCGATCCCGCCGCGTGGACCCGGGCGCTCGACCGGATGCTCGGCGACGACGCGTTTCGGACGAGGGTCGCGCGCGCGGGGCAGACCCTCGCCCGCAGCGAGTTCACGATGTCGCGCACCGCCGACCGGACCGAGGTCGTCTACCGCGAGGCCATCGCCTCTCGTTAACATTGGGAACATGCCTGAACGAGCACCGCTCACAGTCGTCATCCCCACGCTCAACGAGGCGAGTCAGATTGGCGAATGCGTCCGTGGTTTGTCCTGGGCCGGTGAGGTGATCGTGGTCGATGCGGGATCGCAGGATGGCACGACTGCCGCCGCGGCGGCGGCGGGAGCGCGCGTCCTCGACGGGACCGCGCCGGGCATCGCGGCGCAACGCAACGCAGGCATCGCGGCCGCCCAGAACGAATGGGTCTTTGCGCTCGACGCCGACGAGCGGATCGGACCGGAGCTCGCAACGGAATTGGCGCAGGTGGTGCTCGCGCCGCGGCACGAGGCGTATCGCGTGAAGCGCCGCAATTTTTTTCACGGCCAGGTGCTGCGCCGCGGTCATTGGGGTCGCGACTGGGTCGTGCGGCTGTTTCGCCGCGGCCGGCGGTTCGGCGGCAAGACCGCGCATCCCGGCCTCGAGATCCCTGAAAGCGAACAGGGGGAGCTGGCCCACGAGCTGGACCATACGCCCTACAAGGACCTGGGACATCACCTGGACAAGCTCATTACCTACAGTCGGATGAGCGCTGCCGACCTCGCGGCACAGGGCCGGCGGGCGTCCTTTAGCGACGTCGCGCTCCGGCCGGCCTTCCGCTTTTGGCGTGATTACGTGCTCCAGGGCAGCATGTTCGACGGCCGGCTCGGCGTGATTCACGCGGGGATGAGTGCGGCGTCGGTGTTCTTCAAGTATGCTTTCTTGTGGGAGCGAACGCGTCGTGGCTAAGACTTTTCTCCTGACCGGCGAATTTCCGCCGATGCAGACCGGCATCGCCCGGATGATGGGCGAGGTCACGCGCCGCTATCCGCGCGGCGAGCTGCTCGTCTCCACCGGCCAGCACCGTGACTCCCAGGATTCCGACGTGCGCTTCAGCGGCGCCGTCGTGGATCGGCTGCCGGTGCCGAGCAAGGCGCTGCGCAATCTCGCCGGCCTGCTGTTCTGGTCGCGCCGCGTGGCCAGCCTCGCGCGCCAACACAAACCGCGCTTTGCCTGGTGCGATTCCATCCCGCCCTGCACCTATCCCGCGAAATGGATGCACGAGCGCGTCGGCACCAAGTACGGCGTGTTCGTGCACGGCGGCGACCTCCTGAAAGAGCTGCACGCGATCCATCACTCGCGGTTCGCCCGCAAGACGGCGAAGGCGTTGCTCGGCTCGGCGGTCGCCGTGGTCGCCAACAGCCAGTGGACGCGCGAGCAGGCGCAGAAAGTGCTGCGCGAGCTGGGACTCGATCCGCTCGCCGAAATGGTGCACGTGGTACCGCTCGGCACCGATCCCGAGCAATTCCGGCCGGGGATCGATACGCAAGCCGTCCGCTCGCGCTATCACCTGAATGGCAACGCACCGTGGGTGCTCACCGTCGCGCGACTCGAGGCGTACAAGGGCGTGGACATGTCACTGCGAGCCGTCGCACAGTGCCGGAACGACGGTGTCGAAGTGAACTATCTAGTCGTCGGGAGTGGCAAGAAGCGTAAGGACTATCAACGCCTCGCCGAAGAGCTGAAGATCGCCGATCACGTGCGGTTCGTCGGGAACGTGCCGGAAGCGGAGCTCCCGGCCGTCTTCAATGTCGCAAACGCCTACGTCGGCGTGTCGCGCCGCGCCGACGGCTCACGGGTCGAGGGGTTCGGCGTCGCGCTCGCCGAGGCGAGCGCGTGCGGCCTGCCGGTGATCGCGGGCCAATCGGGTGGGCTGGCTGAGGCAGTACATGACGGGGAAACGGGACTGGTGGTGAATCCCGACGAACCCGAAGCGGTCACCGCAGCGCTCAAACGCCTGCTCGGCGATCAACTGCTCGCGCGCCGGCTCGGCCAGGCGGGCCGCAAGGCGATCGAGACCTACTACAACTGGGACCGTGTGATCCGCGATCTGCGGGACATCGAATCACAAGTCTCCTCCTAGCGTTCAATTTCCCGCCGCACGGGGGCGGCATCGCCCGCATGATGGGCGAGATGGCGCTCCGATATCCGCAGAATTCGCTCGTGGTCTCGACGGGTGCCTACGATGGCAGCAGCGCGAGCGACGCGCGCTTCCCCCAACCCATCGATCGGATCGGCATTCGCGCCACGCGATTGCGCACCGTGCAAGGGCTCACGCTGTGGATGTGGCGCGCGGGCGCGCTCGCGAAGCAATGGCGTCCTGGATTCACCTGGTGTGGCGAGCTGAAGCCGGCCGGGTACCCGGCGCGTTGGGTCGCCGCGCGCCACAGCGTGCCGTACGGCGTGATCGTGTACGGCACCGAGCTGCTCCTGATCCAGAAAAAAATCCGGCGCAGCCGCTTCAAACGCCGTACGGCGGGGAGCATCATCGGGAACGCGCGGGTGTTGGTCGCGATCAGCGGCTGGACGGCGGATGTGGCGCGCGAGGTACTGGGCATGCTCGATCTCGACGTGCCGGTCGAAACGGTGCCGCTCGGCACGACGCCGTCGCACTTCCGTCCCGGTGTCGACGCCCGCGCGGCGCGCGCGAAGTATGGGTTGCACGGCGGTCCCTGGCTGCTGACGGTCGCGCGTCTCCAATGGCACAAGGGCATCGACACGGTGATGAAGGCGTTGCCCGCGATCCGCGCTCGCCACCCCGACGCACGCTACGCCGTCGTCGGCACCGGCGAGCAGCTATCGCAGTTCGAGCGCCTGGCACAGGAGCTCGGCCTCGGCGAGAATGTGCGATTCCTCGGTGCGGTCCCCGACGCCGAGCTGCCCGCCCTCTACAACGCTGCGGATCTTTATGTCGGTGCGTCGCGACGCGTCGAGCTGCTGGCGGAAGGGTTCGGGATCTCGCTCGTCGAGGCGTCGGCGTGCGGGCTGGCGGTCGTCGGCGGGCGCTCAGGCGGCGTGTCGGACGCGGTGCGCGATGGGGAGACGGGGATCCTCGTGGATCCCGACGATCCCGTCGCGGTGGCGGCCGGGATCAATGAGCTATTGGCGAATCCCGAACGAAGAAAACAGTTGGGTGCGGCGGGAAGAAAAGCCGTGGAGCGCTATTACAACTGGGATCGAGTAGCGAGAGAGCTGATTGAGATAGATCGGCGATATCGGTCGCGACGCTGAAGCGCTACTCGGTCGTTGGCGGTGGAAGCAATGCCCGTCGCGCCACAATCACCGAGCCGCTGCCGCAGATGAATCCCAGCGCGGCGCCGGCCAATCCGAACACGAGCCATTCCGGAGACGACAGGACCCCGAACACGATCCCGGCCGTGACGGCGCCGAGGGAACCGAAGCGAAGTGGGGTGATGGCGCTGAAATCACGGCGTCGCTCCAGGGCCATGACGGCCAGAGAGAATGCGCCACCCGAAATCGCGCCGGCGACCGCGCCCACCTCGGCCCACGCCCAGACCCATGCGGGACCGCCGAAACCAAAGAACGTCGCGCCTGTTGCCCAAAATACGGCGCCGACAACGAAACCGACAAGCGCATACGCCCCGGCCCACACGATTGCCGTGCCCACCAAGCCACGCAGGCGGCGCAATAGACTTGTCAGCCCGACCTCCTCATCTCTTTCTGCCGATCGGCCGGCCGCGCGATGATTGCGTACGTCGGGCAGTGTCGGATATAGCCGCCGTCCATCGGCGACCACTCCTGATCCGGCTGCGTCACGACGGCCTTCCGTTCCGAGTCGAGCACGAACATCCCCTGCGGGCCATGGACCAGACAGCTGCCGCACCCGATGCAGCGCTCGCGCTCGACCCGCACCAGCACGCGCCGCTTGGGATAGATGCCGACGTCTCCCGCCTCCGGCCATTCGTCCGCGTGGTCGAGCGCCGCGCTCGTGGCGCGAAATCCCTCCTCGACCTCTTCGCGGAGATGATCGAACGAAAACATGGTGACGTGCTCGACGCGCGGCTGGATATAGTAGACCGGCGGCGTGGTCCAGGTGCGCACGCGCTGCTCGAGCAGCGTCGTCATCAGGATCTCGGTGGCGCGCGCGAAGACGCCGGCGAAGCCTTCGTCCTGGGCATCGGCGGTGAGGACGCTCGACGCCGAGACGTCCACCGCCACGATCAGCTCGGGACCGAGCGCGCGTGCCGCGTCGAAGGGGACGTTGGAGACCACGGCGCCGTCCACGTAGAAGCGGCCGCCGATCTCGTGCGGCGGGAAGTATCCCGGGAGGGCGCAAGACGCG
>QHUF01000230.1 GCA_003221075.1 Gemmatimonadota bacterium | reverse complement strand
CTGGCAGCGTGTGTTCGGTGGAGAAGAGGATCCGGTCGAGGCGGATGAGCTGCTCCACGGGACTCAGATGGCATTCGTCGGAGCGCGAACCGTCATCGTGGGACTCTCCGAGCGGTTCCTGTTGGAGGGCGCTCCTGTCCTGTATCGAACGGACGACGCCGGCGTAACCTGGTCGGCTATTACCCTGGACAGCGTCGTTGACGTCGATGCGCTGGGTGCTCTCGGACAGTCGGTCTGGGTAGCGGCCACAACTAGTGAGCGCAAGGCAGCGGCATTGTTTTCGAGCGCCGACGGCGGGAAGACGTGGCGAGCCATGGCGGTGCCCGACGCACTGCGCAACGTCGACGTGATGTATCGCGTCTCCGTCTCGACGGCGTATCTGGCGACGAGCGGCAGCGACGGCAGTCCCGCGCTCTGGCGCACGACCGACGCCGGCGGCCGCTGGCTGCCGCTTGCCACACCCAGCGACCAGGGCCTGCTGCGGCTGGGGCCGAGCGACTCTCGTGTCGAGCAAATCGCGACGATCGGTTCGTCGGTACTGGTAACGGAGCACGGTCGCGTATTCGCGAGTTCTACCGATCCAATACGCTGGCGCGCCTTGGAGGGCATCGAGACCATAGCGTCGGAGCCCGAGGGCGATCATGTGTTTGTCTTGGTCGATTCGCTGCGGCCGGCGCTCTTGGACGAGGACCTCCGCATCGAATGGCGCAGCGATCGCCTCTTGGAGCTCCAGAAGGGCAGCTACCTCGAGCAGGTGGTATTTCATGGCGGTATTGGCTACGTGACTGAGGGGTACGGCTCGATTCATCAGATTCGCAACAAGACGTTGCGCGTGCTTCGTCCTGCATCGGACGGCCGGGACTCGAAAGGGAACGTCAACGTCATAATCGAGAAGCCATGATGGCAACGCAGCGTGATTCGCGTTGCGAACCTGGACGACAAGAAAGGTTGCTATGATGGTTCTTGGCTTACGCACGGTGATCTACCACGTTGCCGATCTCAAGCGCGCCAAGGAGTGGTACAGCTCCGCCTTCGGCGTCCAGCCGTACTTCGACGAGCCGTTCTACGTTGGCTTCAACATTGGTGGCTTCGAGCTTGGGTTGGACCCCGACACCAAGGGAGTCAAACCGGGCGCGGGAGGCTCGGTGGCCTATTGGGGCGTCGCCAAAGTCGAGAAGGCGGTCGAGCAATTCATTCGCGCGGGAGCGACCCTCAAGTCCCCCATTCACGACGTTGGGGAAGGCATTCGAGTTGCGACCGTCGCCGACCCGTTTGGAAATCTGGTGGGTCTCATCGAGAACCCGCACTTCTCGGCGGCGTAATACGCACGCGGTTGGGAGCCTTGGACCTACCGTCATTGCGGCAGGCGGTTAGCTTCCCCGGCGATGAATGTCATTCCCCAGCGGGTCAAAGACGGTTTTGTGGCCTTGATCGGACCGCTGGCACGTGCCCTGATACGGGCCGGCGTGCATCCGAATACGATTACCACCGTGGGGACCCTGCTGGTGGTCGGCTCCGGCGTGGCGTTCGCCGCCGGCGCCATCCGGCTCGGCGGATTGCTGCTCCTGATCAGCGGGATACTCGATCTGCTCGACGGGCAGGTGGCGCGCCAGGGCGGCAAAATGACGACGTTCGGCGCGTTTTACGATTCGACGCTCGACCGGATCGGCGAGGGGGCGGTTTTTGCGGGGCTGATCTTCTATTTTTTGACCGGCCCGTTGCCCGCCGACATGAAGGCGCGGGCCATCGCGGCCGGGCTGGTCGCGCTGGTCGCATCGTTCTTGGTATCGTACACGCGGGCGCGGGCCGAAGCGCTCGGCGTGGAAAACAAGGTCGGCATTGCACCGCGCGCCGAACGCATTCTGTTCCTGGGGGTCCCTGCGCTGGTGTTGGGCGCGGGGCCGGGGCGCCCCGGCGTCGTGCTGTTCTGGATTGTGGCGGTGCTCGCGCTCGTCTCCGCGATCACGGTGATCCAACGGGTGGTGCACGTCGCGCGCGTGGCGCGCGGCGCTCCGCCGCCGTCGCCGATTCCCAAACGTGAGACGTTGCCTGGAGTTGCGGCGGCACGCCGCAAAGGACATTGATGGCTCGGGAGCAAACGGCGGTGGTGACGGGAGGCACACGCGAGATCGCGCCCGCAACGGGAAAACTGGGCGTGATGCTGGTAGGACTCGGCGCCGTGTCCACGACGTTCATCGCGGGCGTGGAAAATGTGCGGCGCGGCCGTGCGTTGCCGATCGGGTCGCTCAGCCAGATGGCGACGATCCGGCTGGGCAAGCGCACAGAGAAGCGCGTGCCGAAGATCAAGGAGTTCGTGCCGCTCGCGGACCTGAAAGATCTCGTCTTTGCGGCGTGGGATCCGATCCCTGATGATGCGTACACCGCGGCCGTGAAAGCCGGCGTGCTCGACAAACACGAGCACCTCGAGCCGATCAAGGATTTCCTCCAGAACATCAAGCCGATGCCGGCCGTCTTCGACCAGTACTACGTCAAGCGCCTCCATGGGACCAACGTCAAGCGCGGTAAGAACAAGCGGGAGCTCGCCGAGCAGCTGCGCGATGACATGCGAAGCTTCAAGCAGAGCGCGGGACTGGATCGCCTCGTCGTGGTGTGGTGTGCATCGACCGAAGTTTTCCTCACGCCGGGACCCGCGCACCAGTCGCTGGCCGCTTTCGAGAAGGCGATGGAACAGAACGATCAGTCGATCGCGCCGTCGATGCTGTATGCCTATGCGGCGCTCATGGAGAACGTGCCGTTTGCGAACGGGGCGCCCAACTTGACCGTCGACCTCCCGGTGATGGAGCGGCTGGCGGAGGACCGCCACGTGCCGATCGGCGGCAAGGACTTCAAGACCGGTCAGACGATGATGAAGAGCGTGCTCGCACCGGCGTTCAAGGCGCGGATGCTCGGCCTGTCGGGGTGGTATTCCACCAACATCCTCGGCAATCGGGACGGCGAAGTGCTGGACGACCCGGAGTCGTTCAAAACCAAGGAGGAGTCGAAGCTCGGCCTGCTCGAGCACATCCTCCAGCCCGATCTCTATCCCGAGCTCTACGGCAAAGTCTATCACAAGGTGCGGATCAACTATTACCCACCCCGCGGCGACAATAAGGAAGGGTGGGACAACATCGACATCTTCGGATGGCTGGGCTATCCGATGCAGATCAAGGTCGACTTCCTGTGCCGCGACTCGATCCTCGCGGCCCCGATCGTGCTCGATCTGGCACTGTTCTTCGATCTCGCCGGCCGGGCGGGACTGTCGGGCATTCAGGAATGGCTCTCGTTCTACTTCAAGAGCCCGCAATTCGCCGCCGGCCTGTACGCCGAGCACGACCTCTTCATCCAGCAGACGAAACTCAAGAACACGCTGCGCTGGCTGATGGGTGAGGAGCAGATCACGCACCTCGGCATCGAGTACTACGAATACGCGGAGAAGTAAGGCACCCTCCAGGAGATAACCCCGAATGATTTTCGGACTGCTGCAGAACCCCGCCCCAACCCAGCATGCAGCGGGCGGCGAAGCCGCGCTCGTACTGCCGGATCTGAACCAGGCCACATTCTTCGGGATGGGAGGCCGGGGGCTGCTGCTTTGGGGACTGGTGATCTGCGCGCTCGGATTGCTGTTCGGGCTCGCGCAGTACACGCAGCTCCGCAATCTCCCCGTGCATCGCGCCATGCGCGAGATCTCCGAGCTGATCTACGAGACCTGTAAGACGTACCTGCTGACCCAGGGTCGCTTCCTCCTTCTTCTGTGGCTCTTTATCGGCGCGATCGTGGCGCTGTACTTCGGCACGCTGGCGCAGACGACGGACGCGACCGGCGCCATGGTGCGCGGCTTTCCTGCGAGCAAGGTGCTCATCATTTTGCTGTTCAGCCTCATCGGAATCGCCGGCAGCTACGGGGTAGCCTGGTTCGGCATCCGGGTGAATACGTTCGCGAACTCCCGTACGGCCTTCGCCAGCCTGACCGGCAAGCCCTATCCGAACCACGCGATTCCGCTGAAGGCCGGCATGAGCATCGGGATGCTCCTGATCAGCGTCGAGCTGCTCCTGATGCTCCTCATCCTGCTGTTCATCCCCGGCGACTACGCCGGTCCCTGCTTCATCGGCTTCGCGATTGGTGAGTCCCTCGGCGCGGCGGCGCTGCGCGTGGCGGGCGGCATCTTCACCAAGATCGCCGATATCGGCGCCGACCTGATGAAGATCGTTTTCAAGATCAAGGAAGACGACGCCCGCAACCCAGGCGTGATCGCCGACTGCACCGGCGACAACGCCGGCGATTCGGTGGGGCCGAGCGCCGACGGGTTCGAGACGTACGGCGTGACGGGCGTCGCGCTGATTTCGTTCATCCTCCTTGCCGTCCACCAGCCGTTCGTGCAGGTCCAGCTGCTCGTCTGGATCTTCGCGATGCGCGTCATGATGGTCATTGCGTCGGGCCTCTCGTACTTCTTGAATGCCGCCTTCGCAAAGGCGCGCTACCAGAACGCCGACCACATGAATTTCGAAGCGCCGCTGACGACGCTCGTCTGGCTCACGTCGCTCGTCTCGGTGGCGCTCACGTTCCTCGCGTCGCGGCTGTTGATCCCCGCGGTGGGTGGCGACAGCACGCTGTGGTGGAAGCTCTCGCTGGTGATCACGTGCGGTACGCTGGCCGGCGCCATCATCCCCGAGCTGGTCAAGGTGTTCACCTCGACCAGCTCGCGGCACGTACGCGAGATCGTGACGTCGTCGCGTGAGGGCGGCGCCTCCCTGAACATTCTGTCGGGTTTCGTGGCCGGGAACTTCAGCGCGTTCTGGTTAGGGCTGACGATGATGGCGCTCATGGCGATCGCGTATGGCGTGAGCACGACCGGGCTGACCGGTCTCATGCTGGCGCCGGCGGTCTTCTCGTTTGGGCTGGTGGCCTTCGGGTTCCTGGGGATGGGGCCGGTGACGATCGCGGTGGATTCGTACGGACCGGTCACCGACAACGCGCAGTCGGTCTACGAGCTGTCGTTGATCGAGCAGGTGCCGAACGTGCGGGCGGAGATCAAGACGGACTACGGGTTCGAGCCGAACTTCGCGCGGGCCAAGGAGAACCTGGAGGAGAACGACGGGGCGGGGAACACGTTCAAGGCGACCGCCAAGCCGGTGCTGATCGGGACCGCGGTCGTCGGCGCGACGACGATGATCTTCTCGATCATCGTGGCCCTCACGCGGGGGCTGCAGCCCGAGCTGCTGTCGAACCTGTCTATCCTGCACCCGCCGTTCCTGCTCGGGCTGATTACGGGCGGCGCCGTGATCTATTGGTTTACGGGAGCGTCGACCCAGGCGGTGACCACGGGCGCGTATCGCGCTGTGGAGTTCATCAAGGCGAACATCCGGCTCGAGGGAACGACGAAGGCCTCCGTGTCGGATAGCAAGAAGGTGGTGGCGATCTGCACGCAATACGCGCAGCGGGGGATGTTCAACATCTTCCTGACGGTCTTCTTTGCGACGCTCGCGTTCGCGTTCTTCGAGCCCTACTTCTTCATCGGCTACCTGATCTCGATCGCGCTGTTCGGCCTCTACCAGGCCATCTTCATGGCCAATGCGGGGGGTGCATGGGACAACGCCAAGAAGATCGTCGAGACCGAGCTGAAGCAGAAAGGCACGCCGCTCCACGACGCCACGGTGGTCGGCGATACCGTGGGCGACCCGTTCAAGGACACCTCATCGGTCGCGATGAATCCAATCATCAAATTCACGACGCTGTTCGGCCTGCTGGCGGTCGAGCTGGCGGTGTCGCTCACGGCGGAGCGCGGCGCCACGCTGAGTCTCGTCCTCGCCGGTGCGTTCCTCGTGATCGCGCTGACCTTCGTGTGGCGCTCGTTCTACGCCATGCGGATCGAATCCACCGGCGCGACTCGAAGCGGTCCTGCGCGCGTGCAGGTGCGCTAGCGAGGGATCCGTGACGTCCACCCAGATCGCCGTCACGGCGCTCGGCGCCGTCGCCATCGGCTGGGTGCTGTGGTACTTCCTCTTCTCGCGCGGCACGGCTGTCGCCGCGACAGCCGGCGCCGGTGGCGTGCAGGAGGTGCACGTCACCGTCAAGGGTGGCTATACGCCCGACACGATCGTCGTCCAGGCGGGAAAGCCGGTGCGGCTGCAATTCTACCGCGATGAGACCGCCGACTGCTCCGAGCGCGTGGTGTTCGAGCGCTTCGGCATCGATCAGGAGCTGCCGGCCTTTCAGACGACGACCGTCGAATTCACGCCCGAGCAGCCCGGCGAGTATGCCTTCCGCTGCGGCATGAACATGCTGAAAGGGCTGCTGGTCGTGGAGCCGCCCGGCGAGCGCCGCGCCGCGTCGTCGCCGCACAAATTCCACGATGCCCGCCATGAGTAAGACCCGCATCGTCCTGCCCATCGAAGGAATGACCTGTGCCAGCTGCGCCGCCACGGTCCAGGAGGCCCTGGCCGGTGCGACCGGCGTTATGTCCGCCGGCGTCAACTTCGCCACGAACAAGGCGGCGATCGAATACGACGCCGCGCAGACGAACGTCAGCCAGCTCATCAAGACCGTGCGCGAGGTGGGCTACAACTGCGGCAAAGCGAGCGTCACCTTCGCGATCGTGGACCTGCACTACGCGCCGAGTGTCGCACCGCTCGAGCAGTCGCTGTCCAGGGTGAACGGCGTCATCCGGGCCGTGGCCAACCAGGCGACGGAAACCGCGACCGTCGACTATATCCCCGGCGTCGTGAGCGCCGAGGATCTCGAGAAGGCGGTGGTCGACGCGGGCTTCGAGGTGGCCGAGCCGATCGCGGCGGAGGATCCGCTCGAACGCGAGCGCATCGCGCGCAAGCGCGAGATCCGCACGCTCACGTGGAAATTCGTGGCCGCCGCGGTCGTGACGATCGCCGCCATGCTCGGCGCGATGCTGCTGATGGCCGACCGTCCCATGGGCGATAACGGCACGATGAAGCAGCTGGACCTCCTGGGCCGCTTGCTCATGCCGCTGGCGATCGCGCTGCGCGACTGGGTTGCGGGGCGGGGGTGGGTGATCGACCTCAATTGGTTGAAGTGGGGTCTTGCCATCATCACGCTCCCCGTGGTCGCCTGGTCGGGCCAGCAATTCTACAAAGGCACCTGGAGCGGGCTCCGGCATCGCACCGCCGACATGAACACACTCATCGGCGTCGGGACCGGCGCGGCCTTCCTGTATTCACTGATAGCGACCGCGGCGCCGACGCTGTTTCTCCGCGCCGGTCTTCCTGCCGACGTCTACTACGAGGCGGTGGCTGCGATCATCGCGCTGGTGCTGCTGGGCCGGTTGCTCGAGGCACGCGCCAAGGGTCGTACGTCCGAAGCGATTCGCCGGCTCGCCGCATTGCGCGCCAAGGCCGCACACGTCATCCGCGACCGACAGGAGACCGACGTCCCGGTAGAGGCCGTCGTCGTCGGAGACATGGTCATGGTCAAGCCGGGGGAAAAGGTGCCGGTCGACGGGATTGTGACCGAAGGCGCGTCGGCGGTGAACGAGGCGATGCTCACGGGCGAGCCCATGCCCGTCGCGAAGAAGCTGGGTGACGAAGTCATCGGTGGGACGCTGAACACCACCGGCACCATCACGTTCCGGGCGACGCGGGTGGGCAAGGAAACCGCCCTCGGGCAAATCGTGCAGCTTGTCGAAGACGCGCAGGCAACCAAGGCGCCCATCCAAAAGCTCGCCGATCGCGTCGCGGGCGTGTTTGTGCCGATCGTGATCGCGCTCGCGATCGTTGCCTTCGTCGCGTGGTTTGATCTAGGCCCGAGCCCCGAGGCCCGAGCCCTGGTGTTTGCGACGGTGGCGTTCGTCTCGGTGCTGATCATCGCCTGTCCGTGCGCCCTCGGCCTCGCCACACCGACGGCGATTCTCGTGGGCACCGGGAAGGCGGCCGAATACGGAATCCTGATCCGGAGCGGCGAGGCGCTCGAGCGGCTCGCGAACGCGCGGACCGTGCTGCTCGACAAGACCGGCACGATTACCGAGGGCCGGCCGAGCGTCACCCACATCGTGACCGCGAAGAAGCCGGACGGCACGCCGATCAGCCCGGCCGACGTCCTCAAATGGGCGGCGTCGGTCGAGCAGCGTTCCGAGCATCCGCTCGCCCTTGCCGTGCTCAAGGCCGCGCAGGACAAACAGGTCTCGCTCCTCCCCGTGGAAAAATTCGCCGCTATGGAAGGGCGCGGTGTGCGCGGCACAGTCGATCGCCGCATCATCGAAGTGATCTCGCTGCGGCATGCGCGGGAGCGCAGCCTCGAGCTCGGCTCGCTGGGCGCCGATGCCGATCGGCTGGCGGCGCAGGGACGCTCGCCCATCATCGTCGTCGTGAACAACACCGTCTACGCCGTCATCGCGATCTCCGATCCAATCAAGCCGACGTCCAAAACCGCGGTGGATCTGTTGAAGGGGCGCGGGATTTCCGTCGTGATGGTCTCGGGCGATTCGCGCAAAGGGGCCGAGGCGGTGGCGGCGGAGGTGGGGATCGAGGACGTTCTCGCCGAGGTGTTGCCCTCGCAGAAGGCCGACCTCGTGAAGAAGTTGCAGCGCCAGGCGAGCCGGGCGGGGGGCGGTCACATCATCATGGTGGGCGACGGCATCAACGACGCGCCGGCCCTCGCGCAGGCAAACGTCGGCATCGCGATCGGTACGGGAACCGACGTCGCCATGGAGGCGTCCGACGTGACGCTGATCCGCGGCGATCTGCGCGCCGTATTTACGGCGATCGAGCTGGCGCGCCGCACGATGCGGACGATTCGCTGGAATCTGATCTGGGCGTTCGGGTACAACGTGCTGCTCATTCCGGTCGCCGCAGGTATACTCTATCCCGTGACGGGATGGCTGCTCTCGCCGGTGCTTGCGAGTGCCGCGATGGCCTGGTCGAGTCTTTCGGTGGTGCTCAACAGCCTCACGTTGCGGGCGTTCAAAACCTCAGGAGCGGCAACGCATGCGGTACTTCCACAGAACTAGCGCGAGCCCCGAAGCGGTGCTCGAGGTCGCCAAGAGCTTTTTCGGCGGGCGGCTCGCGCCGGCTGAAGAATCGCCGCGCCGGCGGGCGTATCAGGGGACGCTGGGCCGCATCACCATCACGGTACGCCCCGAGGGTGGGCACTACACATACGTCGAAGTGGCGACCGATCAGGTGGGAGAATCCGAGCTCGACAAGCTCGCCAAACGGTTTCTGGCGGAGGTGCACCGGCTCGTCGAGCCGACGCACGTCATGCGCGGCGCGTACTAGCCCGCGACTTTCGCTCCGTAGCCCGCTTTCGCAACGGCGGCCACGAGCTGCTCCGTCGTCACCGAGTCATCGTCGAAATCCACTTCGGCCTCGCCGTCGGGCAAGTCGATGATCGCGCTATAGACCCCAGTCACACCCTTCAAGGCGTTCTGCACCTTGGTCTGACAGTGGCCACAGGTCATTCCGCTCACGCGCAGCTTCACGTTCGCCATGCCTCTTCCCTCCCAACTATAATTTAGGGCCATGGCCCTTCCCGCGACGCGTCCAAGTGGAGCCGTCCCCTCCGGGGCGGTACTCTCGGCGGACCAGCTCCTCGAGCTTTACTACTACCTCCGGCTCACGCGGACCCTCGAGGAGCGCCTGGTCGCGCTGTACCGCCAGACCAAGGTCATCGGGGGGCTGTTCCGCTCGCTTGGGCAGGAAGGGGAATCGGTTGCCTCGGCGTATGCGCTGGAGCGCGGCCGGCATAGGGACATCCTGTCTCCCCTCATCCGCAACCTCGGATCGCTCCTGGTTATGGGAGCCCAACCGATCGAGATCCTGCGGCAGTACATGGCCAAGGCCGACAGCCCCACCCGCGGCCGCGAGCTCAATGTCCATTTCAACGACCTCGAAAAGGGCTATCTGGGCCAGATCTCCCATCTAGGCGACATGATCCCGGTGATGGCGGGAATCGCCCTGAGCTTCAAGCTGCGCGCTGAGCCCCGCGTCGGTCTGGTGTATATCGGCGACGGGGGCACATCGACCGGGACGTTCCATGAAGGTCTGAACCTCGCCGCCGTCCAGCGCCTGCCTCTCGTCGTGATCGGCGAGTACAACCATTGGGCGTACTCGACGCCGCCCGAGAAGCAGTTTGCCGTCAAAGACCTCGCGGAGAAGGCCAAGGGATACGGCGTTCCGTCGGTGACCGTTGACGGCAATGATGTGTTTGCGGTGTACGAGGCGACCCGCTTTGCGGTCGAGCGCGCGCGCCGCGGCAAGGGCGTGCATTTCATCGAAGTGAAGACGTATCGCCGCAAAGGCCACGCCGAGCACGACGATCAGCACTACGTGCCGAAGACCGACCTGGAAAGCTGGGCGAAGGAGAACGATCCGATCGATCGCTACACGCAACGCCTGCTCACGGCGGACCTGATCACCGAGGGTGATTTGAAAGACATCGACGATCGGGTGCGTGTGGAAGTGGATCAAGCGACGGACGCATGCGTCAACGACCCGTTGCCGACATCAGAGAGCGCGCTGCCGGGCGTGTACGTCGATCCACCGGCGGCGGACAAGCTCTGGTTTAAGGTCCTGTGATGGCTGAACTCACATTCCTCGAGGCGCTGCGCCAGGGCATCTGGGAAGAGATGGAGCGCGACGAGCGCGTCTTCATCCTCGGCGAGGACGTTGGGGCATATGGCGGGGCGTTCAAGGTCACGGACGGCTTCAGCAAGCGCTTCGGCGAGTCGCGCGTGATCGACACACCGATCTCCGAGGCGGCGATCGTGGGAGCCGCCGCGGGAGCCGCCCACATGGGACTGCGGCCGGTCGCCGAGATGCAGTTCATCGACTTCATTTCGTGCGCGTACGATATGCTCACGAATTACGTCGCCACCGCGCGGTACCGGGCTGGGCTGTCGACGCCGATGGTGGTGCGCGGCCCCTGCGGCGGTTACGTTCGCGGCGGGCCGTTCCATTCACAGAATCCGGAAGCGGCATTCCTCCACACGCCCGGCCTCAAGATCGTCTACCCGGCGACCGTGCGGGATGCCAAGGGCCTGATCAAGTCGTCGATCCGCGACGAAGATCCGGTGCTCTACCTCGAGCACAAATGGCTCTACCGGCGCATCAAGGAGCAACTGCCGGAGGGCGAGGAGATTCTCACGCCGATCGGGCAGGCGCGGATCGCGCGGGAAGGCAAACACCTTTCCATCATCAGCTACGGCGCGACCCTGTGGAAATCGCTGGAGGCGGCCGACCAGCTCGAGAAGGCGGACGGCGTGTCGGTCGAAGTACTGGACCTCCGCACCCTGCTGCCGATGGATGATGCCGCGATCGTCGCGACCGTAAAGAAGACGAACAAAGTCCTGATCGTACACGAGGACACGCGGACCGGTGGGATCGCGGGCGAGATCGCGGCGCGGATCAATGAGCAGGCGTTCGAATGGCTCGACGGGCCGATCATGCGCGTGACCGCGCACGACGTGCCGATCCCGTATGCCCCGACACTTGAGGATTTTGTGCTCCCGCAGACGGACGACATTGTGAAGGCCGCGCGGTGGTTGGCGGCGTACTGACGGAGATCCAATGGCGCGCGTAGACGTACTGATGCCTCAGATGGGCGAGTCTATCGCCGAAGGCACCTTGAGCAAATGGCTCAAGAAGGTCGGTGACCCCGTCAAGCGGGATGAGCCGCTATTCGAGATCTCGACCGACAAAGTCGACGCCGAAATCCCGGCGCCGGCTGCCGGTGTGTTGGCCGAAATCAAAGTACAGGAAGGGCAGACAGTCCCCGTCCAGACGCTGGTCGCGATCCTCGAGACCGAGAAGGGCGCGGCGGCGCCTGCGCCCACGAAACCGGAGCCGCCGAAAGTGGCCGCACCGGCGCCCGCACCGCCACCCCGAGCCCCGAAGCCCGAGCCCCCAGCCCCTAGACCAGAGCCCCCAGCCCCTGCGAGAAGCGGTGACGGTGGTGGCGTACAGACCGCCGAGCAGCGCCTCCGCACCAAGTCCACGCCGCTCGTCCGCAAAATCGCCGCCGAGCACAGCGTCGACATCTCGCGCATTCCGGGCAGCGGTTATGCGGGCCGCGTGACCAAGCAAGACATCCTCGGCTACATCGAACAAGCGCCGACTCAGCAGGCCCGAGGCCCCAGTCCCCAACCCCCAGGCCCCATCACGCACCCGGTCATCGCGCCGTGGCCCGGCGACCGCGTCGAGCCGTGGTCCAAGATCCGCAAGATCACCGCCGACCACATGGTGATGTCGAAGCGTGTGTCGGCGCACGTCGCGAGCTTCTTCGAGGTCGATTTCACCCGCGTGGCGCAGCTGCGCGCCAACGCGAAGCAGGGGTATGCCGAGCGCGGCGTGACGCTCACGTTCCTCGCGTTCATCGTGAAGGCGTGTGGCGAGAATCTGCGGAAGCATCCCATCGTCAATGCCGCGGTGTCCGGCGACAGCACGATCTATCGCGCCGACGTCAACATCGGCATCGCGGTGGCGCTCGACTGGGGCCTCATCGTGCCCGTGATCAAGCACGCCGACGAGCTGTCGCTGATGGGGATCGCGCGCGCCATCAATGATCTGGGAGAGCGCGCCCGCACCAAGAAGCTGTTGCCGGACGACATTCAGCGCGGCACGTTCACGATCACCAATCCGGGCGGCTTCGGACCGTTCGCCGGCATTCCGATCATCAACCAGCCGCAGGTCGCGATTCTCGGCGTGGGCGCGATCGAGAAACGCCCGAAGGTCGTGACCGCTGCCGACGGCACGGATTCCATCGCGATCCGGACGATGGGGATGCTCACGATGTCGTACGATCATCGCGTCGTCGACGGCGCCGACGCCGACAAGTTCCTGGCCGATGTGAAGCAGCTCTTGCAGGAGTTTCCCGAGGGAGCGGTGTGAGGATGCCCAAAGTCTTGACCGCGGCGCGCGTGCGCGTGCCCACGCAGAATGAGACGGAGTACGTGAACACGCTGCGCGAGCTGAGCCAGTTCGCCGAAGCGCGCGGCCAGCGGATCTGGCTGTACCGCAACGCCAAGGATCCGCGGCTGTTCATCGAGTTCTCCGAGAGCCCGACCGAGATGTCGCACCGCGCGCAGGCCTCACGGCTCCCCGAGGAGATCAAGCTGGAGAAGCGACTCCAGGCGCTGGCGACCTACGCGCCCGACGCCTGGGAGCTCTGGAGTGAAGTGCCCGTCGCTACCACGTCGCAGGCATAATCCATGGCCCGGCGCATCATCGACGTGGACAGCGAACGGTGGGAGGTTTATCCCTCCGGTCGCGTGACCGTTTACGGTCGCGATCAGTTCGGTCTCATCTTCGGGCGCGGGACAGGATCGCAGCGGCAGCGTCGCGTGACGCACTTCTCGCCGCTCGGCGCCCGCTCACCCGCGCGCGCCTTCCTGGAGCTCTCCGACCGCGAGCTGCTGGAGCTGTTCCGCCAGTCGCAGCCGGCGTGGACCGCCCCCGAGGTCGACTACGCCGCACATTGACCTGCATTGTCATTCGACAGCCTCCGACGGCGAGTGTGACCCGCCGGAGGTGGCGCGCCGCGCCCGTGCGGTGGAGCTCGTGGCGATCGCGCTCACCGATCACGACACCACGGACGGCGTGGCGGAAGCAGCGCACGAAGGCGCCAAGCTGGGCATCCGCGTCATTCCCGGCTGTGAATTCAGCGTGCGCGCGCCGTGGGGCGAGCTCCATGTGCTTGCTATGTTTCTGCCGCACGCAAACGAGCGGTTGCAAGGGTTTCTGCGCGACACGCGCGCCGCGCGCCGCCGCCGCGGCGAGCAGATCGTCGCCAAGCTGCAGGGGCTCGGCGTGCCGATCGAGCTCGACGACGTCGAGGCGCAGCTGTCGGGCGGCGATGGGGGAGCGTTGGGACGGCCGCACGTCGCGCGCGCGCTCGTCGACTGCGGGGCGTGCGACAACATCAGTGACGCATTCCGGCGTTACCTGGGTCGTGGCCGGGCGGCCTACGTGGAGAAGCCGCTGCCCAAACTCGCGGAAGTCACGGCGCTCGTGCACGAAGTGGGGGGGCTCACCTCCGCGGCACATCTGGGGGATCACGGCTCCGAGGCGCAGCTGCGCATCTTTCAGGACCAGGGACTGGACTGCGTCGAGGTCCGCCATCCCAGTCATGCCCCCGCCATCGAGCAGCGGCTCTTGCGCATCGCCGAGCGGCTGGGACTCGGCATCACCGGCGGGTCGGACTGGCACGGTGAGAGCGAATATGGGGAGTCGCACGCACCGCTCGGTGGCATGCGCGTCCCCGACTCCTGGCTGGCACCGCTCGAGCGTCGCCTCGAGCTCACAACGAGGAAACGGGATGAGCGAGCCGCTTCCGATCGGCAGTAAAGCCCCCGCGTTCAAGGCCCCGGCCTCGGACGGCCGCACCTACGCACTCAGCGATCTCCTGAAGAACGGGCCGGTCGCGCTGGTGTTCTATCCGGGCAACAATACCCCCGGCTGAAACCGCCAACTCTCCGCCGTGCGCGATGAGATCGACAAGTTCAAGTCCGCGAACATGCAGCCGTTCGGCGTAAACCCCGCGAGCGTTGATAGCCATCGCGGGTACGTCGACAAAATGCAATTCAACTTTCCGCTGCTGTCCGATCCGGAGCGCACGATCGCCACTGCCTACCAGGCGCTGAAGGACGACGGCAGGGGGATTCAGCGCACCGTCTACGTGATCGGGCGCGACGGTACCGTGCACTTCGCGCAGCGCGGCGCCCCTCCGGTCGACGACATCGTCCGTGCCCGCTGACCTCCACGGCAAGGTCGTGCTCGTCACGGGCGTGGGTCGGGTCGGGCAGATCGGCCACGCCGTGGCGCGCGGCCTGGGCCGGGCCGGCGCCAAGCTGCTGCTTGCCGACGTCAACGCCGTGGGGCTCGCGGACCGCGTCAAGGAGTTTGCGGCGGAAGGGATCACGGCAAAATCCTCCGCCGGTGACTTGACCCAGCCGGAGGCTGCCCGCGCGGCCGCCGCGGCGGCGCAGGCGCAATTCGGAGGCCTCGATATCCTGGTGAACGTGGCGGGCGGATTCTTCAGCTACGGGCCGTTTACCGAGGTGAAGCCGGAAATCCTCGACCGCGAGCTCGCCGTGAACTTCAAGACGGCATTCTACATGTGCCAGGCCGCTGTGCCGTTGCTGCTGACGCGCGGTGGCGGGTCGATCGTCAATTTCGCATCGATCGCCGTAATCCGGTCGCTCATGCACATGTCGGCCTACAGCGCCGCAAAATCGGCGGTTGCCGGGCTGACGCGCGAGCTGGCGCGCGAGTATCGCGACGCGGACATCCGCGTCAACGCCGTCGCACCGGCCACCGTCCGGACGGCGGACAACGTTGCGCAGATGGGCGACGCCAAGACGCCGTTCGTCGAGCTCGACGATGTGGTGAACACCGTCGTCTTCCTCGCGAGCGACGAGGCCAGCGCGATTACAGGCCAAATCGTACCTATCACCGGCAAGGCGTACTAGTGCGGCTCGAGGGCACAGCCGCGCTCGTCACGGGAGCTGGGAAGCGGATCGGCCAAGCGATCGCCATCGGATTGGCGCAGTCCGGCTGCGATATCGCGATTCACTACCACGGCTCGGCACAGGGGGCGGAGGAGACCGCGCGAGCAGTGCGGAGCGCGGGTCGGCGTGCCGAGCTGTTCCAAGCCGATCTCGGCGACGCCGCAGCAGCACGAGGGCTCGCGGATCAGGCGGCCCGGTCGCTGCGGCGCCTTGACGTCGTGATCAACTCCGCCGCGATCATGGTGCGCGAACCGGTCGAGACCGTCACCCCCGAGAGCTGGGACGCAACGCTCGACCTGAACCTGCGGGCGATGTTTTTCGTCTCGCAGGGCGCCATCCCCCACTTGCGGCGCGCCAAAGGGAAAATCGTGAACATGGCCGACATCGCGGGGATGGAGCCGTGGCCGGCCTACGTTCCGCATTGCGTCAGCAAAGCGGGCGTCGTCATGCTGACAAAGGCCCTGGCCCGGGCACTTGCCCCGGACATCGCCGTCAACGCGGTCGCGCCAGGAGCCGTGCTCCTGCCGGACGACTGGGACGAGAAGGCGCGCGAGCATATCCGAGACACGACGCCGCTGCAGCGCCTCGGCTCGCCAGACGATGTCGTCGCAGCCGTGCGGTTTCTGTTGGAGGGCACCGATTACGCCACCGGCACCGTCCTGGTAATCGACGGTGGGAGACTCATCCGCTGAGAGACGTTGTCGTGGTCGGCGGTGGATGTTATGGCACCTTCTACGCATCCCAACTGGCGAAGGCCAAAGCGCGCGGGAAGACCGATTATCGGACTGTCATCGTGGTGGATCGGAATCCGGATTGCCAGGCGAAGCGCGAGCTGGGCGAGTCGAGCGATCGCCAGTTCGTGCAGCACGACTGGACGGAGTTCTTCGATGACTGGCTTGCCGGCGCACGGCTCACAGCGCACGGCGCACAAGAAGATCAGATAGTTCCATCGCCCCACATGCCTCATCTCATGTTCGAGTGGGT
>QHUF01000229.1 GCA_003221075.1 Gemmatimonadota bacterium | reverse complement strand
ATCTCGGTGCGGCGTCTGGCGAGTGGTCCGTTGGTCGGCGCCCTCGAAGCACGTTGGGAAATGGTGCGTGGGATCGACGTGCGCCTGCTCGTCCAGCTGTTCGCCGACAGCCCGCTCGTTCGGGTGACCCTCGAGGTCGACAATCGGAACCGGTACCACCGCCTCCGGGCGCGTCTCGCCACCGCCCTTGGTGGAGCGCCGGCGACCGCGGGCGCAGCGTTTGGCACCGTTGAGCGGAGCGTCGTGCGCGCTGAACCGACCGCATACCCCCGCGAGACTCCGGTGCGGACCGCGCCTGCCCATCGTTTCGTGGCTGCGGCCCGTGGTGGGCGCGGTCTGGCGGTTCTCGCTCCCGCGTTCTTTGAGTATGAATGGACAGCGAAAGGCGATCTGCTGCTCACGCTGTTGCGCGCGGTCGGGGACCTCTCACGCGCTGATCTGCCCACGCGGCCGGGGCACGCGGGCTGGCCGACCGCGATTCCCGCAGCCCAATGTCTCGGCGCGACCCGGATCGATGTCGCGATTGCGCCGGTGAGTGCCAGCGAGGTGGAGCGTGGGGACGTGCTCCCGCAGCTGTGGGAGGAAGCCTTCCTGCCGCTCCACGCGCTGTGGCTCCGCGACGCGGGGGCGCTTACCCCGGCGCCGGTCAACGTCACGCTCGAAGGATCGGGGCTCGTGTTTTCGTCACTCAAGCCCGCGCAGATCGGCTCGCCAATGGTATTGCGGTGCTACAACGCCACGAGCCGCAAAGTCTCGGGCGCATGGCGATTCGGCAACGGCGTGAAGACCGCGCATCGCGTGCGCGCTGATGAGCGCGAGGCCGTCGCGCTCGTGCTGGAACAACGCGGCAACGTCATCCGCTTCGTCGCCGAGCCCCGTGAAATCGTCTCGATCCTGGTGACGTGATGCAGGAACATCACTTCTCGACACCCCGATCCGCGCGGTACTTCACGTTGGGCTCCCCGGAGCACGCCGCCGAGGTGTGGTTCGTGTGTCACGGATACGGTCAGTTGGCATCCCGTTTCCTCGAGCGCTTTCGTCCCATTGAAGCAGAGCGTCGCTGCATCGTCGCGCCGGAGGGACTATCCCGTTTCTACCTCACCGAGAGTGCGGCCGAGCGGCGGGTGGGCGCGAGCTGGATGACGCGCGAAGACCGGCTGCACGAGATCGACGACTATGTGCGCTATCTCGACGCCGTGTACGGGAAGGTCGTGACGCGTGATGCGCGCGTGACCGCGCTGGGATTCTCGCAGGGCACCGCCACGGTCTGCCGGTGGACAGCCCTCGGGTCGTCGCGCATCGATCGCCTGGTCGTCTGGGGTGGGGAGGTGCCGCCCGACCTGGACCTGAAACGTCTGCGTGTTCCCACTCTCACGCTCGTATACGGAACGCGAGACGAATTCTTCACCCCCAAGATCATCGCGGTCACCGAGTCGCGGCTGCGCGAGCACAAGATCGCGTACGACCTGGTCCCGTTCGACGGCGGGCACGAAATCGACGACGCGACACTGCGCCGGCTGATCTAGCGGCGCACGCCCGGGTCCAGCACGTCCCGCAGGGCGTCTCCCAGCTGCGTACACGCGATCACCACCAGGACCAGCGCCACGCCCGGCGCCGTCGCCACCCAGGGCGCGTTCACCAGTGTATCGCCGCCCGAGGCGATCATGTTGCCCCACGACGGGGTGGGTGCCTGCACGCCGAGGCCCAGATACGACAGCCCGCCCTCGAGAATGATCGCGTTGCCGACGCCGAGGGCCGCGGCGACGATGACCGGAGTGAGCGCGTTGGGCAGGATGTGGCGGGTCAGGATGCGGAGGCGCCGCGCCCCGACGGCGACCGCGCCCTCGACAAACGGCCGTGCGGCGAGCGACCGGACCTCGCCGTGCACGAGCCGCGCAATTCCCATCCATCCGGTCAGTCCCAACACCGTCACCACGAGCGCCGTACTCGGCTGCCACAGCGCCGCAAGCAACAGCAGGAGCACAACGCGCGGCACGGCCAGCGCGAAGTCTGTGAGGCCGAGCAGCGTGACCGACAGCGGCCCGCGCCAGTAGCCCGCCACTCCGCCGACGACCACGCCGATGGCGAGCGATATCAGGACGGCGAGTACACCGACGCCCATGGATATCCGCGCGCCGTACACGAGCCGGGTCCACACGTCGCGGCCGAACCGGTCGGTGCCGAGTGGATGAAAGACGCCATGCGCGTCGCTGGACAGCGGTGGAATGAACCGGGTAGCGACGATGTCGTGTTGAGCCACGGGATCGCCGTGCGTCACGAGCGGCGCGGCGATGGCGCACACGACGACGACGAGCAGGACGAGAAATCCAAACGCCCCGCGCCGGTCCCGCAGCAGCCGCGTCACGAGGTAGCGCTTCCGTACCGGACGCGCGGGTCGACCCACGCGGCGAGCACGTCGGCGATCATGTTGCCTGCAACGACCAACACGGCGCTGATCGCCGTCGCGGCCATGACGACGGGATAGTCGCGGGCTCTCACGGCCTCTACCAGCACGCGTCCCACGCCGGGCCAGGCGAACACGGCTTCGACAAAGACGGCGCCTGAAAACAGCGCCGGCAGCGATAGACCCAGCAGCGTCACCACCGGCGTGAGCGCGTTGCGCAGCGCATGATGCGTGACGACTCGACCTGGAGGCACCCCTTTCGCGCGCGCCGTCGTGATGAACGGTTGGCTCAGCGTCTCGAGCATCGCGCCGCGAACGAACCGCGTCGCACCTCCGATTCCGATCAACGTCAGTGTCGCGAGCGGCAAAGCGAGGTGGCGCAGCCGATCGATCAGCCAGCTCGCGCCGTGCAGGTAATCCGAATCGAATCCCGCGGTGCCGAACGCCGGCAGGAGCCGCGCCCAATACGTGAAGGCGAGGACCAACATCAGCCCGAGCCAGTAGCCCGGCATTGCGAACAGAGTGACGGTCGAGACCGAGAGGAGCGTGTCGAGTCGCGAGCCGCTGCGCGCGGCTTGCAGGGCGCCGATCGCGAGACCGGTCAGGTAACTGAGGAGCAGCGACAACCCGACCAGCCACGCGGTTTGGCGCCAGGCGTTGCCAAGGAGCGCGCGCACCGGCCGGCCTTTCGCAATGCTGTTTCCCCAGTCGCCCCGCGCGAAACGACTCAACCAGCTCGCGAACTGGGCCGGCAACGGGCGGTCGAGTCCCAGCGCCGTTCGCTGGGCGGCGCGCTGTTGCACGGTCGCTGCAGGGCCGAGAATTATGTCGATAGGATCGCCTGGTGCGAGGTGCAACAGGAAAAACGTCAGCGTCACGACGCCGATCACGACGGCAAGACCGGCGAGCAGCCGGTGCCCGAACCTCGCAAGCATCGGCGGGAATCTCGCGCCGCCTCTCGCGGCCCGCTAGAATCCGTGCGTGTCGCGCGTGTTCGTGCTGATTCTCCTCGTCGGGGAAGTGCTAATGTGCGCGTGCGGCGATGCAGCCGTGCGCCGCGGCGCGACCGTCTTGTTCGCGTCCGGCGCCGATCTCCAGAGCATCAACCCGCTGCTCACCATTCACCCGCTCGCGCGTCAGGTGCAGCGCTACGTCCTGCTCACGACGCTCGCTCGATACGACTCGCTGCTCGTGCCCCGGCCCTACCTCGCGCGCAGCTGGCGGTGGTCGGACGGTGGACGCGCGTTGACGTTCCGGCTGCGGACGGATGTGCGCTGGGACGACGGCATCGCAACAACGGCGCGCGACGTCGTCTGGACCCTGCAGGCGGCACGCGACCCGGCGACCGGCTATCCGCGCTTCACGGACCTCGAGTCGGTGACGTCGGTGGCGGCGCTGGATGATTCCACGGTCGAGCTGCGATTCACCGGCGCGTCGGTCGCTCGATCTGGCGACGATCTGCCGGACGTACTCACCGATCTCGCGATCCTGCCCGCGCACTTGCTCGACAGCGTGCCGCACGCCCGTCTGCGGGACGCCTCGTGGAACGTCCATCCGGTGGGCAACGGTCCCTTCCGGTTCGTGACGCACGAGCCGAACCGGCGGTGGGTGTTCGCGCGGAACGCTGACTTTCCCGCCGATATGGGCGGTCCGCCGCACGTCGATCGTCTCATCGTTGTCATCGTCGACGAGCCGATGGTGAAACTCTCGGCACTGGTGGCCGGTGAGCTCGACTTCGCGGGGATCAGTCCCCAGCATGCCGCGTTCGTGCGGCGCCACCACGAGCTCGCGATTCGGGAGTATCCGCTAATTTTTCCCTATGGCCTCGTCTTCAACACGCGCCGGCCGCCGTTCGACGATCTCCGCGCGCGCCGCGCGGCGGCCCTGGCCATAGACAGGCAGGAGATCGTGGACGGGTATCTGTTCGGATTCGCCGCGGTCGCCGATGGACCAGTGCCGCCGGGTTTGCCCGCGTACCGCGCGCCGCCACACGTGCCGGTCGCTCCCGATTCGGCGCGTCGTCTCGTCGCCGAGCTCGAGGGCACAGCGTTGACCAGTTTCGAGCTGCTGACCGTCGGCAGCGGGGAGGGTGCACTCGAGCAGATGCTCCAGGCGCGGCTCGCCGCGGTCGGATTCCGCGTGACGATCCGCCAGGTCGAGCTGTCAACGTTTCTGGACCGCGTGTACGGTGAGCGCCACGATTTTAGCGCCGCGGTCATGGGCATTCCGGGAGATCTGGGGCTCGGCTACCTCCGGCCGCTCGGGAATCTCACCGGCATTCCGATACCGCGGGATCCGATTGCCGCGCAGCGCGTCTTCGCGGCGCAGCTGCCGGTCGTCTGGCTGTATCACGCGCGCGGCGTGCAGGCCATGAACGGTCGAGTGCTTGGCGTCCGCATGGACATGCGCGGCGAGCTGCCGACCGTCGCCGCCTGGCGCGTGCAGCCATGAGACGCCGGGATCTCCCCACGGCGTTTTATGCGACCGCGCCCCTGCGGCTCGACTTTGCCGGTGGATGGACCGACGTCGCGCCGTTCTCGGCCCGTGAAGGCGGCGTCGTCGTGAACGGTGCGATTGCTCTCCGGGCGCACGTCGAGCTGCACCTGGGCGGCAAACTCCTGCGGCTCGTGTCCGAGGAGCTCGGGGAAACGCTCGAGTGCGCGAACTCCGGTGGACTCGCTCCGCACGGCAAATTGCCGTTACTCACGGCTGCCCTGCGCCGGTTCCCCGTCCTGGGTGGATTCACGCTGACCACGCGCTGCGACGCGCCTCCCGGCTCGGGACTCGGCAGCTCGGGCGCGCTCGGCGTCGCGTTGGTGGACGCGTTGACACGCGCGCGGCAGGAGATGGTGAACGCACCGGACGTTGCCGACCAGGCCTGGCAGGTCGAGACGATCGAGGCCGCGCTCCCCGGCGGGAAGCAGGACCAGTACGCCGCGGCACTCGGAGGCTTTCATCGCCTCAGCTTCCGCGATCCCGACGTCGGCGTCGAGCCCGTAACGCTCGATCCGACATTCGCGGCGGCGCTCGAGCGACAGACGCTCCTCTGCTACACCAACAAATCGCGAGTCTCGGGTGACACCATTTCGCGGGTGATGGGAGCGTACGAGTGTGGAGATCCCACGGTGACGGGTGCGTTGCATGGGCTCAGGGAAACAGGCAACGCGATGGCCGAGGCGCTGCGCGCCGCCGATCTGGCGCGTGTGGGTGCCTTGCTGAGCGAAAACTGGAAGCACCAGCAGGCGCTCGATCCCGGCATGCGAACCGCTGACATGGCGCAGCTCGAAGCCGCGGCTGTGAAGGCCGGCGCGCTCGGCGGGAAAGCCGCGGGCGCGGGCGCCGGCGGATGCATGTTCTTCGTCATGCGCGGCGATGCGCGCGACGCGGCGAATGCGGTCGCGAGTACCGCCGGGGGAGTGAACATCTTACCACTGTCCTGGGCGGCGGAGGGAGTGCGGGCGTGGTGACCGCCGAGGAGCTCGCCGCGCGGGCGGAGGAAGTCCGCGGCTCGGCTGATCTCACGGCGCTGCTCGGCCACCTGCGGGACAGAGCCCGGCCGCTGCTCGAGCGCATGCCGGTCATTCCGGACCACAAGGCCGTGCTGACGGTGGATGGTGGTTACTGCCCGGATGACGGCGCCGCGCTCACATTCGATCCTTGGAGTCCGGACGAGCATCGATGTCCGCGTTGTGGCAAGACATGGCGTGGCGAGCGCCACAACTGGAGCTGGGCGCGCTATCAGCACCTCTGGCTCGCCGAGCGCGCGGCGCACCTGGCGGCGCTGGCGGGGTTGGGCGACGAGACCGATCGTCCCGCTGCGGCGCGGGCGCGCGACATCCTCAGCGCCTACGCGCAGCGTTACTGGCGCTACCCCAATCGTGACAACGTGCTCGGGCCCAGCCGCCTGTTCTTCTCGACCTACCTGGAGTCGTTGTGGACCTGCAATTACATCGCGGCGGCGGCGCTGCTGCGCGCCGCCGACCAGCTCGACGAGGCGACCGAGCGTGGCGTGAACCAGGTCGTGGAGGAAGCCGCGACGGTGATCGGAGAGTACGACGAGGGGTTCTCCAACCGCCAAACGTGGAACAACGCAGCGCTCGCGGCCGCCGCCGTCTGGTTCGAAGATGAGGAGCTCGCGCAGCGTGTCGTCGAAGGAGAGACTGGTCTCATCGCCCATCTGGTACGTGGGTACGGCCGCGACGGCATGTGGTACGAAGGTGAGAATTATCACCTGTTCGCGTTGCGAGGCTTGCTCACCGGTCACCTATCCTGCGCGCAAGGATTCACGGTTCGGCGTCTCGCTGGCGCAGCCGGGATATCTCGAAGTCTGGGAAGTTGGGCTCGCGCGTCTTGGGACGACCGACATCGGCGCGTGGCTCCAGGCGCTCTACAAAGTTCCGCCGCCGACCCCGGAGCTGCAGGAATCCTATCTGCACGAGGCCGGCGCACAGCGTACGGCGGACGGCGGACGCAGTTCGCTGTCGTGGTGGTCGTTGCTCGAGATGCTCCCCGAGCTTCGCGCCGGCGAGGCCCCATGGGAGCCGAAGACCGTATTGCTCGAGAGCCAGGGCTTGGCCGTCCTGCGCCGCGACGGCCGATACGTGAGTCTCGAGTGCGGGCCGCAGGGCGGGGGACACGGCCATCCCGACCGGCTGCAGCTGATGCTGCACGCGGACGGCGTCGACTGGCTTCCCGATCCTGGCACGGGCTCGTACGTCACGCGCGATCTGTTCTGGTATCGTTCGACATTGGCGCACAACGCGCCGCGCCTGGATGGCGAATCCCAGCCACCCGGCAACGCCAGTTGCGAGTGCTTCGACGACCACGGGGAGTGGGCGTGGGTGCAGGGGCGGTTCAACGATCTGCTGCGGATGATCGTGACGGGTCCGGCCTACGTCGTGGACATGACGATGCTCGCGGCCCGCGAGGAGCAGCTGCTCGAGCTGCCGTGGCATGCCGCGGGGCGTGGCGAGGTGCACACGAAGGGGCGCTGGGTCGACGACGAGCTGGCCGACGAGTTCGTCACACACGTGCAGCGGTTTGTGCCGGTCGCGCCTGGTCCCGTCGTGCTCTCGCAGCTCGAGGGAGGCGCGCAGCTCACCGCACATCTCGTGTTCGAGGGCGCGCTCCTGGAGATGGAAGGACCGGGCGTGCCGGGCGAACGCGACCGCGCGAAGTTCTACGTCGTGCGCACGCGCGGCCGTAACCCTCGCATCGTAACCGTGCTCGAGCCGCACAAAGATTCGTCCGTGATCCGGGCCGTGCGGACGCGCGGCGATGCCATTGAGATCGAGACCACGGCGGGATTGGAACGGCACCGTTTCAGCGCCGCGGAATGGATCGTCGAGCGCGAGGGCCAGGATCCCCTGGTGCTGCGCGGACGGCGGGAGCAAACGCCGCCGTTCGTGCCGCTCCTCCAGATCGACCCCCCCACTCCGGCCACCGCTCCATCGTTCCGTGTTGCTGGGCCGCCACCGCTCGATGGAACACTGGAGGGCTTCGACCTGTCGGAACCGCTCGAGCTGGGACTCGAGGATCAATATCGTCGCAGCGAAGATGCGTATCCCGGGCTTGATGACTTCTCCGCCGTCGCGTACGCCGCGTGGGACGAATCGACATTGTACCTGGCGGTCGACGTGACGAAGCCGGACCTCGTCCTGCGACCGGCGACGGCGCCGCCGTTGCGACTCGATAATGAGCCGGATGAGATCCATTCCGATGGGTTACAGGTGTACGTCGCCCCTGCGCGCCGGGCAGGTGGTGAGGCGGTCGCTCCGGTTGGGTATCTCATCGTCCCGAGCGAGGACGGTCACACGGTGCGAGCCAGCACGACCAGTGATACGCACGGAACGCCTGCGGCGGTTCGCGGAGGCTGGCGACGGACCGATGCCGGCTACTGCGTGACTGTCGCCATCCCCTGGCCGGCCGGCGTGCATCCGCACGCGGGCGGTCGCGTCAGCTTCGACCTCATTATTAATGAAATGCTCCCTGGCAGGGTGCGGCGGGTGGGGCAATTGGTTTGGAGTGGCGGCGGCGGCTGGGTGTGGCTTCGTGGAGACCGGCAGGATCCTGCACGATTTGGAATCTTGGAGCTGGTTGGATGAGGATAACAACGTGCGCCGTACGCCGGAAATTGCACACAGCGCACAGCGCACGGCGCACGCCTTGATCGTCGTCGTTCTGCATGAGCCTCAAGATCTGGTGAACATCGCGCACGTCGTGCGCGGGATGAAGAACTTTGGCGTGCGCGACCTCCGGCTCGTGAATCCGCGCGAGTACGAGGCCTACCGGGTGGAGGGAATCGCGCACCAGACGCAGGATATACTTGCGCGCGTGCGTACCTACGGGACGCTCGAGGAGGCGCTGGGGGACTGCGTGCACATCGTCGGGTTTACGGCGCGCGGGCGGACCGCGAAGCGGAATTTGCAGCGCCCGCGCGACGCGGCCGGCGAGATCGTGGCGCTCGGCGACCGAGAACCCGTCGCCCTGCTCTTCGGGCGCGAGGACAAGGGGCTTTCGAACGAGGCGCTCGATCGGTGTCACCGCATCGTCACGATTCCCAGCGATCCGGCGTACGCCTCGCTCAATCTTGGACATGCCGTCATCATCATGCTCTATGAGCTGGCACTTGCGCACGGGGCCGAGGTACGTCCCTTCAAGGCGCCGCGGCGGCCATCCGAGCCGGCGGACGCCGCGGAGCTCGAGCGGCTCTTTGCCGACATCGCTCGCGCGCTGCATGCGATCGAGTTCTTCAAGACGCGTAATTCCGGCGGTGTGATGCGCACGATGCGGGAGATTGCGCATCGTGCGCCGCTGGATGCCCGTGAGGTAAAACTGCTGCGTGCGATGGCCATCGAGGTGACCAAATACGGTGAACGACTGGCGCGTTCCGGGCTTCACGTCGACCGGTAGCAAGCGCCCCGACGCGCTCTTCGGGACACCGGCCCGCATGACGCGGGCGGCCGGCTGCCGCGTCTGGGATGAAAGCGGCCGGGAGTACGTCGACTTCGTCATGGCGCTCGGCGCGGTTGCGCTGGGATACGGACATGCCGACGTCAACCGCGCGGCGACCGCGGCGATCGCCGCCGGCGTCGTTGGCCCACTGCCGCCCGTCGCGGAAGCAGAGCTCGCCGAGGCGCTCGCCGAGCGGATCCCGTGGCTCGAGCGCGTGCGCTTTCTCAAGACGGGCGCCGAGGCCGTCGCCGCGGCGGTGCGCCTGGCACGCGTCGCGACCGCACGCGAGGAGATCCTGGGCTGCGGGTACCACGGCTGGCTCGATTGGTGTCAGGGGGCCGCTGAGGGAGTTCCCGCTGGGGTCCGCAATCTCTTCGCCGAGCTGCCATTCAACGACGTCGCCGCCGGGCGCGAGCTGATCCGGGCGCGTGCGCCGCGTCTCGCCGCGGTGGTCGTGGAGCCCGTAGTCGTGTCGGAGCCCACGCGCGAATGGCTGCAGATGTTGCGCGTCGAGACGGAGCGAGCGGGCGCGATCCTGATCTTCGATGAGATCAAGACGGCGTTCCGGCTCGCGATCGGGGGCGCGGCGGAGCGCTACACGTTGAAGCCGGCGCCCGACCTCGTGGTCCTCGGCAAGGCGCTCGCGAACGGATTTCCGCTCGCGGTGGTGGGCGGCCGCGCGGATCTCATGAACGCCGCGAACCGAACCTGGATCTCGTCCACGCTGGCGACCGAAGGGGTGGCGCTCGCGGCCGCGCGCGCAACGCTAGAGGTGTTCGAGCGCGACGGCGTCTGCGAGCACATCCACCGCATCGGGACGCGATTGCTCCACGGGCTGCATGAAGTGCAACGCATGCATGCGGGGCTAGTGACCGGGGTCGCCGGCATCGCCGAGATGTGTTTCCTGCATTACGCGACGGAGGATCTGTCGCGGGGTGTGGCGCTGCGCGCCGCTGAGCGCGGCCTCTTGTTCAAGCGCACGGCCTACAACTTCGTGTCCCTGGCGCACGACGAGGGCACGGTGGACCGTGCCCTCGCCATGCTGCATGAGGCCCTGCGCGCGGTTTAGAACAGCGTGTACGTACTCACGAGCAGGAAGACCACGATCGCCGCGATGATGACCACGGCGGTGTAGCCCATCGACCGATCCTGCGGGACCTTCATGAGTGTCGGCAGGCCGACGTAGAGCAGATAGAGACTGTACAGCGAAATGATGATGCCGACCATGAGGAACCGGCCGTGAATGTTGAAGATGCCGGCCACCCACATCGGCGTGCTCGCATACGCCGCGACCTTCAGCGCCTGGACGTCGTTCTTCTGCCCACCGAACCCCGGCGCGAGCAGGCTGATGATCTGCGTGAGCGCGAAAACTGCGGCCAGCTGTAGCACCAGCGAGATACCAAACCAGGTAATCGCGCCGGTAATCGATAGGGACTCCGGCAGGCTCATTCCCGCGATGCGCTTTCCGAAAACCAGTCGCCCGACGGCGCCGGCCAGCGGGCCGAGCAGCGCGAGCGGCAGGATGTACCGGCCCCAGATCGCGCCCGGTTTGGTGAATTCGGAGTCGACTTCTTTGAATGTCGCGCGAGGCTCGAACAGCACGCCTCGCGCACGGCCCACCGTCGTCTCCATCCCGATCTCCCCACTGAGGAAGCCCCCAAGATAAAAGGGGCGTAGATTGTGGCAATGCTTGTCGACGTCCACGCTCATTTTTACCACCAACGGACGCCCCGGGCCGACTGGCGCGAGCGCAATGAGAGCCGGATCACAGCGGGCGCCAAGATCGGTATTTCGGTGCATGTGGCCTCGATCCTGGGCAGTTTCGGCCTCACGTCCCCGACCTATTTCCCCTCTCCCCGCGATGTCACAGCCGGGAACGATGCCTTGCTGGCCTTGCAGCGCGCCCACCCCGACCGCATTCGCGGCTACGTCTGCGTGAATCCGAACTATGGCGCGCACGCCCGCGCCGAGATCGTGCGCTGCCTCGACGCAGGGATGATCGGAATCAAGCTGGCGGCGAGCCGCCGGGCCGATGACCCGCTGCTCGATCCGATTGCCGCTCTGGCCCGGGAGCGCCGCGTGCCGGTGCTGCAGCACATCTGGCAGCACCGCCGCCATGACTGGCCGGGCCAGGAAGCGTCCGACGCGAGCGAGTTGTGCACGCTCGCGCGCCGTCACCCGGACGTCGCGTTCATCCTGGCGCATATCGGCGGCGGCGGCGACTGGCTGCATTCGTTGCACGCAGTGGTGGACGTTCCCAACGTCTACGTCGATCTGTCGGGGAGCGGCGTGGACGGCGGCATGCTCGAGGCGTGCGTCGAAAGCGTTGGCGTGAATCGCCTGCTGTGGGGTACCGACATCACCATGGAAACCGGGTGGGCCAAGCTCCGCTATCTCGAGACCTTTCTCTCGAAGGACGAGATGGCGCTGGTGCGCTGGAAAAATGCCGCGCGCATCTTCCCACCGGGCGCGTTTCCGACCGACTGATGCGGATCGATTGCAACGCGTTTCTCGGCGCGTATCCGTGGCGCAAAGTGCCCGGCACGTCGCCGGACGCGCTGGTGCAAGCGCTCGAGCGCACCAAGATCGATTTCGCGTGGGTCACGCATCTCCCCAGTCTGTTCTGGCGTGATCCCACCGAAGGCAATGCCTGGTTGTACGAGACCGCCCGCAAGGAAAAACGTCTCAAGCCCGTCCCCACCGTGCATCCCGGGTTGGCGCAGTGGGAGCAGGTGATCGCCGACGCCGCCAACGCCCAAGCGCCGGCGGTGCGGTGTGATCCGTTGTATCTGGGCCTCGAGCCGGCGGGCGGCGAGATGCGCGTTCTCATGGCCGCATGCGGCGCGGCCCGCATCCCGCTGATGCTCGCGGTGCGGCTCGAAGACGGCCGGCAGCGCCACCCCAACGATCGCGTCCCCGAGTTGGCGGCGGCAGCCGTGCGCGCGTTGATCCGCAGCGACGCCGATGTGCGCCTCCTCGTCACGCACGCCGATCGCGCGTTCATCGAAGAGGTCCATTTCGGCTCGACACCGGAGGAGGCGCGGCGCATCTGGTGGGATATCTGCTGGATCTGGGGTCCGCCCGAGGACCATCTCGCAACGTTGCTCGACACTATTGGCCCGGAGCGGTTCGTCTTCGGTACGGGGCAGCCGCTGCGCCTGCCCGAAACCAGCATCGCGAAGCTCGATCTCCTGGATATGTCACCCGATAAACGGGAAGCAATCGAATCGAAGAACGTGCGGGAGTTGGTGAGCTGACCGTCCGACCGTCCGACCGTCCGACCGTCGGTCTCGAGGGTGGCCTCATTCCCGCCGTGCCGGTCCCGTTTCGAGGCTCGACGATCGACTTTGCCGCGCAGCGAGCCTATGCGAGCTGGATGGCGCGCCAGCCCGTCGCGGGCGTGGCGGTGTGGGCCCACACCGGCCGTGGGCCGCATCTCTCGGACGATCAGCGGCGCGTGGTGCTGGAAGAGTGGCGCGCCGCGCTTCCCGAAAAGGTGATCGTCGCCGGGGCCAAGGGCAGGGCGATGGCGCGCGACGCGAAACGGGGTGGCGCCGACGCGCTGCTCGCGTTTCCCGTGCCGGAGAACGCGGTCGTGTATCACGACGAGTTATCGCAGGAGCTGCCCGTCATCGCCTTCTACCTGTATGAAGCGGCCGGAGGCGTGAACTACGATGACAAGACGCTGCACGCGATTCTTTCGTTGCCAAACGTTTTGGGAATCAAGGTGGCGACGCTCGATTCCATCATGACGTTTCAACGCATCGCGGCGCTGATGCGCGATCACCCCGACAAACTGCTGATCACGGGTGAAGACCGATTTCTTGGCTACTCGCTGATGATGGGCGCGCGTGCGGCGTTGATTGGAATGGGCGCGGCAGTCACGGACCTTCAGGCGGCACTGCTGACTGCCCATGCGACGGGCGACAACCACGCCTTTCTACGCCTCGCCACGCAGTTAGACGCCTTTTCACAGGTAACCTTCACCGCACCCATGGAAGGCTACATTCGGCGGATGTTGTGGGCCCTGGCCGCCGAGGGCGTGATCCCGGACGATGCCTGCGACGACCCCTGGGGTCCGGAGCTCCCGGCGTCGGAGCGGGAAACGGTGCGGCGCGCGGTGCGCGAGGCTCGCGTACGGTAGGTCGCCGCTCGTTCCTCAAAACCAGCGCCGCTGTGGTGCTCGGGGGGGGAGTCGTGAAGCCAACAGCCAAGCAACCGCACATCGCCGTGATCGGGGCTGGGGCGTTCGGCGGCTGGACGGCGCTATTTCTGCGACGCCAGGGAGCGCGCGTCACGCTGGTCGACGCCTGGGGTCCCGGCAATTCGCGCGCGAGCTCGGGTGGCGAGACGCGCGTGATTCGCGCGACCTACGGACCACGCGCGGTCTACACGCGGATGGCGGCACGCGCCCTGTCGCTCTGGAAAGAGCACCAGACGCGGTGGCACCGGCAGCTCTACCACGGCATCGGCGTGCTCTGGCTGGTCGAGAGCGACGAGCAGTACGAGAAGGCGGCGTTACCGATCCTGCGCGATGCGCACGTCGCGTTCGAAGAGCTGCAAGGCGCCGAGGTCGCGCGGCGCTTCCCGCAAATCAATTGCGAACAGGTGCGCTGGGCGATTCTCGAGAAGGACGGCGGCTATCTCACGGCGCGGCGCGCCTGCGCTGCCGTCCTCGAGGGGTTTCTTGCCGAGGGCGGCGAGTACCGCCAGCTCGCGGTGCAAGCGCCAATTCACCCTCAGGGCGGCGAGCTCTCGTCGGTCATGTTGTCTGATGGCAGTCGGCTGATGGCCGATGGCTTTGTATTTGCCTGCGGCCCGTGGCTGGGAGCGCTGTTCCCCGACGCTGTCGGAGAGCGTGTGAAGCCGACGCGCCAGGAGGTTTTCTTTTTCGGAACGCCATCAGGCGATCGGCGCTTCATCGAGGAAGCGCTTCCCGTCTGGGCGGATCACGGCACGCGCTTCATGTACGGTATTCCGGGAAACGAGTGGCGCGGCTTCAAAGTGGCGGACGATACCAGAGGACCCGTCATCGATCCGACCACCGTGTCCCGAGTCCCGAGTCCCGAGGCCCTCCAAATCGCCCGCGACTATCTCGCCTACCGGTTCCCCGGCCTGAATGGTGCGCCGCTGCTCGAGTCGCGGGTGTGTCAGTACGAACAGTCCCCCGACGAGCATTTCATCATCGATCGGCACCCGCAGGCGGCGAACGCGTGGATCGTGGGCGGGGGATCGGGGCATGGGTTCAAACACGGCCCCGCCGTGGGAGAGCTGGTCGCGCGACTGGTGCTTACGGGAGCGGCGCCCGATGAGCAATTCCGGCTCTCTCGCTTCGCTCACTAACGACTTCGAGCGGTTCAAGCGGGAGCTGCCGCGCGATTTTCCCTCGCACGTGCGCGACACCTACCGCATCAACCTCGCCGCGCGATACCTCGGCCGGCCGCTGCCGCATCCCATCGGGAAGGGCTCCGGCCAGCTGTCGCTCAACAGCGGGCAGCTCGAGACCGACGCCGAGGCCGGGCTCGCGTTCGCGGTGCTGAAGACCGTGATCGCGCAGGACGCCGCCGGTGATCAATCGATGGCTGCGTGGGCGATTCATGAGTCGAAAATGAAAGTCGAGCGCCGCGGCGCGGGATGGACGGTCACCTGGAAGGGGAGGGGATGGGATCGCTCGTTCGACGAGTATCTCGCGCTGGTGCGGACGGGCTGGGATCTCACCCGCGACGGGCAGCTATTGACGGTGCCGTCCGTGAAGTACCATCTGCCGCGCTTGGAGGAGCCGTTTCGCGATGCCGAATACGTTTTTACAACCGATGCACTGGCCAAGGCCTGGGGCGAGTCTCCGTTGCTGCTCGAGAAGGACTTTTCGCCCACCCTCGCCGGGGATCAGCTCTCGGATGAGAAGGCCCAGATCCTGCGCTGGCTGCGCGAGGTGCCGCAGCGCATCCGCGCCCACGCCGACGTGCGGCTGTCCATGAAACTGATGAACGCGCGCTTCGACGATGATTTTCAACACGAGATGATGGAGGCCGCGAGCGGCGCCGACGCGCTCGTGGTATTCAATCGATTGTTCGATGCGACCGCGGGTGTGGCATACGGTGGACAGGAATTGAGCGACCGCAATCTCCGTGTGTTAGACCGCCCATCCGCCCGTCGGCCCATCGGCCCGTCGCTCAGCGGCACCGGCAACATTCACTCCGGCCGCATGATCGTCGACTACGCGCTCCGCGGCTGCTCCTCGGTGCAGCTGCACACCTTCTTCCAGCTCCCGCTCGAGGAGTATCCCGCGACCGGCGGCTCGCGGACGCAGCGGGCGCTGCACGCGTTGATCTTTGATCCGCGTGACGGATTGCTCGCCGTAATGCTCGAACGCGAAGCCGCGGGCACTCTCGCGCGCCGTGGTGGCGAACTGCACTTCCTCGATCTGATCGGCGGAAACTGATGTCACCTCCATTGATTGTGCTGAGCGTGCTGGTGCTGATCGCAGCGGCCTATGGCATGTTCAAGCTGAAGCAAGGGCTTCATGCATGGCTCGCCAGGAAGGGACACTCGCACTTCCTGCGTGAGCGTCTCACCGTTTACCACATCTACGGTGCGCTGATCGTTTTCGGAATCGCATTCGCCGCCACGGGTTGGTTCTTCGCGGACGCCGCACGGTGGGTAATGGTGGGGCTCGGATTACTCGTCGCGGCTGTTCCATCAGCCATTTGGATCTCGCTCTGGCAGGCGCGCAAGCAGGCTGCGCGCGACTGGCCGCTCGATGGGCACAATCGGTGAACGAGCGTCGTCGTCTGGGAGGACTCGCGTTTCTCGTGCTCGCCGGGATCTTGGCGTGGGGCGGCACCGTCGATCCAACCAGGGCGTGGGCGCGTTGGCCCGCCGTCGGCGTGCTGGGATGCTTCGGGGTGATCGTTCTCTTCTCCGATCGTGTACGGTGGCTACAAGAGCGCGACCGGATCGAGGGCGCATACCTCTTGATGATCATGCTCGGCCTCGCCATCGCTGCCGTGGCATGGTTGGTCCCGTCGAGTGGGAGCAAGGGACTCCTCGCCGTCGGCGGGCTGCTCGTGATGATTCCGCTTGGTCTCTGGATCCTGGCGCGGCTCCGCGTAGATGACGATGACCCGAATCGCCCGCGCTGAGCTGTTCGAGCTCACACTGCCGCTCCTCGAGCCGTTCGTGATTTCGGGCGGCACGATGACGGAGCGGCGCTCGCTCATCGTGGTGTTGCACGATGAGGCCGGGCACGTTGGCTACGGCGAGTGCCCGCCGTTTGAGCTCCCGTTTTATTCGGAAGAAACGCTCGCCGGTGCGCGCCATCTCATCGCGCACGTGCTGCTGCCGCGCGTCGTGGATCGCGAGTTCGACCGCCCGCTGCCCGAAGCCGTGGATGCCGTGCTGCGCGAAGGGGTGCGGGGGAACTGGTTCGCCCGCGCCGGCGTCGAGACTGCGGCGTGGGATCTCGAGGCGCATCAGCGGGGCACGGGTCTCGCCGCGCTGCTCGCCGAGCGGCTGGCCGTGACGCCGGCGGCCACCGTTCGCTGCGGTGTCGCGCTCGGCATTCCCCCTGACCGCGATCCCGCTGAGCTGACGCGCGCGGTGTATGACGCGGTGCGGCACGGATACGCGCGCGTCAAGATCAAGGTGGCCCCCGGCTGGGACGCGGCCGCGGTCCGCGCGGCGCGGCAGGGGCTCGAGGGGAGCGATCTCCCGCTCACAGTAGACGCCAACGGCGCCTACGAGTGGCCGCGCGACGAGGCGGCGTTGCGCACGCTCGACGATGCCGGTCTCCTTTACATCGAGCAGCCGCTTCACCCCGACGAGCTGGTCGGGCACGCCCGGCTCGGCGAAACACTGCGCACCCCGATCTGCCTCGACGAGACGCTGCGCGACGCCCGGGCGGCCCGCCAGATTATGGCATTGAACGGACCGAGAATTTGGAACATCAAAGTCCACCGCGTCGGTGGGCTGAGCGAGGTCTTGCGGATTTACGGGCTGGCGGCCGAGTACGACGCCCAGCTGTGGGCCGGCACCATGCCCGAGTCAGGCATCGGGTCCCAGGCCGCGCTCGCGGCGGCATCGCTGCCCCTGTTCGTCTATCCTTCTGATCTCGAACCGTCCGCCCGGTGGTTCGGCAGGAACGGCGACGTCATCAAGCTGACGATGGGCCGGGGCGGCCGAATCGCAGTGCCAGAGCAGTCGTGTGGACGGTTACTCGATCCCGCCCGATTTCGCCTCTTGACCGCACCTGTACTTTAGGGGCGTCAATGAACAAGCCAACGACCGACTACTGGGCTACACATCTCTACTTGAGCCCGCGCCAGCGGCCCAAGCCCGATCAGCCGGTGCGCGACCTCTCCGCCCGCGCCGCCCAGCGATTCAAGACCGCCCGCGAACAGCTGCGCAGCCTGCGGCATGTGACCGAACAAGTCGTCTACCTCGGCACGACGTGGAAGTGGGTGTGGATGTACGAGGTGGGGGGCCGGAAGTTGGGCTACCTCCATCCCATGCAGTCCGGCGTGAGCGGCACGTTCGTGTTGTCGGGCCTCGAGGAGCAGGAAATCAGCGCAACCAACGGATTGCCGCGCGTCATCAAACAGGCGGTGCGTGACGGAACGATGTCCGAGGGCGTGCGCCATTGCTGGATGGAATTCGAAGATCTCGACGCCGTCCACGCGTTCGTCGATGTCGTGCGATTGAAATACCAACTACTGGCGCGCCCGGAGTAGCCGTTGTTACATTCGTGAGCCTTCGGGCTTAACCACTGATCAGCCCTAGAGGGAATCTGCGTTCAGCTGCGGTCGTGGTGTTGATCCTCGCCCTCCCGCCTGCGGCCCTTAGCGGCCAGCAGGCACAATCGGCTTCTTCGCAGTCTTCCCGGTACCAGGCTCCTGTCATCAGCGACACCGGCGCGCTCAAGGGACCGCGCCAGCCGATCTTCTTTCGCCACGACATCCATGCCGGCCAGGACCAGATCCCGTGCATGTATTGCCACTACTCTGCGTCCATTTCGAGCGAGCCTGGCATCCCCTCGCTGCAGACCTGCATCGGATGCCATCAGTTGATCGGCGGCACCACGCCGGCCCATCAGGCCGAGATCAAGAAGGTCCGCGACGCCTGGCGCGAGCGGAAACCTCCGGAGTGGATCCGCGTCCACGCGCTGCCCGGGTTCGTCCGCTTCCCGCACATGCGTCACATCAAAGCACTTGGCACGACGGCGTGTGTGACGTGCCACGGCGACGTGCAGAAGATGGCGCAGGTCGCGCAGGTCTCGACGCTGCGCATGGGCTGGTGCGTCAGCTGCCACGTGAAGAACAACGTGACCCGCGACTGCAGCGTGTGCCATTACTGATATGACTGACTCGATCGATCGCAGACGCTTCCTGAAGGTCCTCGGCGTCACCAGCGCCGGTGCAGCCGCCGTGACAGCGTGCGGCATCGGCCCCGAGCCCACCGAGCGGCTGATCCCGTATTTGGTGCAGCCCGAAGACCAGATACCGGGGACCGCGACGTATTACGCCACCACCTGCCGCGAATGCGCCGCGGGATGCGGGGTGCGGGTGCGCGTGCGCGAGGGACGGGCGGTCAAGCTCGAAGGCAATCCCGACTCGCCGATCAATCGCGGCCGGCTGTGCGCGCGCGGCCAGGCGGCGCTGCAGGGACTCTACAACCCCGATCGCATCTCCCATCCGCTCGTGCGGAACGCCAGCGGGACGTTCGAAGCTATCGATTGGGACGGGGCGCTGCTGCGGCTCTCTGCCAAAGTGCGCGAAGCCCGGGGGAAGGGAATCGTCTTCCTGACGGGCGCGGAGCAGTCCACGTTCGGCGACCTCGTCGATGAATGGATGAAGCAGGTGGGCGGCCGGCGCATGAGCTACGAGGCCTTCGGGTTCGAGGCGCTGCGGGCCGGCAATCGCATGGCGTTCGGCACCGCGACGCTGCCCAGCTACGACTTCGCGAATGCGAAGTACGTGTTGTCGTTCGGCGCCGACTTCCTCGACACCTGGCTCTCGCCGGTCGAATTCCAGAACGGGTTCTCCCGCGCGCATGCGTTCGACGCGGGCCGTCCCGCGTCGATGGCCAAGTTCGTATACGTCGGCCCGCGTCTGTCGCTCACGGGCATGAACGCCGACGAGTGGATCGCGGCGCGGCCCGGTACCGAAGGGACGCTGGCGCTGGCGATGGCGCAGGTCATCATGAGCCAGCACCTCGCTCGCGTGCCGGCCGACGCCAGCCGGCTCGTCAGCGTGCTGGGCGCGCATCGACCCAGCGCCGTCGCCCAGGCAATCGGGATCGACGAGGCAACGATCGTACGGCTCGCGCGCGAGTTTGCGCGGTCGGGTGGTGGGCTCGCCGTCGCGGGCGGGATGGCGACGCAGGGCGCGAATGGCGCGGCTACGGTGGCCGCGGTGAACATCCTGAACTACGTCGTCGGCGCGGTGGGGACGCTCGTCAAGTTCGGCGCGGACCTGGCCATTGGCTCGACCAACTCGTTCGCCGAGCTGGCAACGCTCATGTCCGACATGGCGGCGGGCCGGGTGGCCCTGCTCTTTGTCCACGGCACGAACCCGGCGCACTCGCTGCCCGGTGCGTTCCAGCAGGCGCTCGGCAAGGTCGCGTACAAGGTCAGCTTCTCGTCGTACCTGGACGAGACGGCGGCCGCCTGCGACCTGATCCTGCCCGACCACCACCCCCTCGAGCAATGGGGCGCCAGCCGGCCGCGGGCCGGCATCACGGCGTTGCAGCAGCCGGTGGTGCAGCCGGTGTTCGATACGCGGCCCACCGGCGACGTCATTCTCAAGCTCGCGGGCAAGGCTGGGACATTCGAGGAGTATTTCAAGGGAAAGGTTGGTCCGAGAGTCCAGAACAACGCCGATCAGTTTTGGCTCGAGAAGCTCGCGCTTGGTGGTATCTACGGCACCGCGCCGACGCGCGCCGTGCGTCTGGCTACGGATTTGTCCGCGGTCGCTCCCTCGCTTGAAAAAACGAGCGGACCGGCGGGAGTTGAGGAGCAGACCGTCGTCGTCTTCCCGCACCCGGCGTTGCACGATGGCCGCGGCGCCAACAAGCCGTGGTTGCAGGAGCTCCCGGATCCGGTGTCGAAGATCGCCTGGCACAGCTGGGTCGAAGTGCATCCCGACACGGCAGCAAAGTGGGGTCTCGCGACGGGTGACTTCCTGCTGCTGAAATCACCCTTCGGCGCGCAGAAATTCCCGACATGGATCACGCCCTCGGTGCGTCCCGACGTGCTCGCCGTTCCGACGGGACAGGGGCACACCGCGTACGGCCGCTACGCCAAGGACCGCTCGGCGAACGCCTTCGAGCTGCTCGGGGCCCAGGCGACCGCGTACGGCGGCCGCGCCTTCATCGTGTCTGCCAGCGCGACGAAGACCGCTGAGCATCAACGGAAACTCGCCACGATCGAAGGGAACGCCCGCGACCTCGGGATGGGTACGACCGAAGTGCTCCCCCTCGCGCGCGCCAAGGCACTGCGTCCGGGGGATCACCCATTCCATTTCGAGGAGACGCCCGAGTACGCGAAAGATGCGGTCGAATGGTGGGCGGAGCGCCAGCACGAGCAGGCGGAGATCGGCAACTACAAGGGCGAGCAGCCGCGTTGGGGACTCGCGATCGATCTCTCGAAATGCACGGGGTGCTCGGCGTGCGTGACCGCGTGCTATGCGGAGAACAATATTCCCACCGTCGGCGAGGAGTTGACGGAGCGGCGGCGCGAAATGGCGTGGCTCAGGCTCGAGCGCTACTGGCGCGTGGATGAGCACGACAACGTGCAGGGCGCTGTCAGCCAGCCGATGCTGTGCCAGCAGTGCGGCAACGCGCCGTGCGAGCCGGTCTGCCCCGTCTTCGCCGCCTATCACACGCCCGACGGGTTGAACGGCCAGGTCTACAACCGCTGCGTCGGCACGCGCTATTGCTCCAACAACTGCCCGTACAAGGTCCGCTACTTCAACTGGTACAACTACGCGGAGCGGGACGGCAAGTACGAGGCGTTCCCGGAGCCGCTGTCGATGCTGCTCAATCCCGACGTGACGGTGCGCGAGAAGGGCGTGATGGAGAAGTGCACCTTCTGCGTGCAGCGGATCCGCGGCGCCCAGAACCAGGCGCGGCTCGAGAACCGCAACGTGCGCGACGGCGACATCGTCACCGCGTGCCAACAGACCTGCCCGTCCGAGGCGATCGTGTTCGGCGACCTCAACGACCGCCACTCGCGAGTCTTCGAGCTGGCCGGGAACCCGCGCGGCTATCACGTGCTCGCCGGACTGAACACCAAGCCCGCGATCACCTATCTGGCCCGCGTCGTCGCCCAGGATACGACAAGTCATGGCTGAGAAGCCCACGACGCCGACGCGGGTGACGTACGACTACGTGACGCGCACGATTGCGCGCACGCTGAGCACGCCCTCCCGCGGCTACTTCCTGCTGCTCGGCGCCGCCGTGGCGCTGCTGGCGATCGGGATCATCACGCTGCTGTACCTGCTGCGCTACGGACTGGGACTCGCCGGCTATTCGCACCCGGTGTACTGGGCGGTGTTCATCACCTGTTTTGTCTTCTGGGTGGGCATCGCGCACTCCGGCACCCTGATCTCCGCGATTCTCTTCCTGTTCCGCTCCGGCTGGCGCACCGCCGTCTACCGCACCGCCGAGGCGATGACGGTGTTCGCGGTGATGACCGCCGGGCTGTTTCCGCTGATTCACATCGGGCGGCAGTGGTACTTCTACTGGCTGATTCCGTACCCGAACGAGCGCGGCCTCTGGCCCAACTTCAAGTCGCCGCTCATCTGGGACGAGTTTGCGATCGGGACGTACTTCACCGTTTCGACCGTGTTCTTGATCATGGGCTTGATCCCCGACATCGCGGCGGTGCGCGACCTGGCGACGGGGTGGCGCAAGAAGCTCTACGCGCTCACGTCGATCGGTTGGACAGGCTCCAACGAGCAGTGGCGGCATTACACGCGCGGCTACCTCTACCTCGCCGCGCTCGCGACGCCGCTGGTGCTCTCGGTGCACAGCGTTGTGTCGTGGGATTTCGCGATGGCGCTGGTGCCCGGCTGGCACGCCACGATCTTCGCCCCGTACTTCGTCGCGGGCGCGATCTACTCGGGCTGCGGCATGGTGATCACGCTGCTCACGCCGATTCGCAAGCTGTTCGCCCTCGAGGAAATCATCACCGTCAAGCATTTCGAAAACCTGGCGAAGCTGTGCCTGCTGACCGGCTC
>QHUF01000228.1 GCA_003221075.1 Gemmatimonadota bacterium | reverse complement strand
ACATGCAGCAGCACGCGGCGCCGCCCGATCTTCGCAAGCTGCGGCGCGACGTGCCACGGGCACTCAGCGATGCGGTCATGAAGGCGCTGTCCAAAGCGCGCGAGACGCGGTGGCAAACCGCCGCCGACATGCGGCAGGCACTACTCCCGTACGCCGTGGTGACCTGAGATGCGATTGCTTCCCGCCGTACTTCTCGTCGCCTCCACCGTGCAGGCGCAGAGCCGGCCGCGGGCACGCGATCTCGGTGTCCCCTTCGACGGCACGCCCGGTCCCCTCAACGCGATCACCGACGTCGCCGGTGTCACCGTCGGCCACGCGACAATCATCAAAGGGGAGGGGAGACTGGTGGTCGGCCAGGGCCCCGTGCGTACCGGCGTCACCGCCATCTTCCCGCGCGGCGCAACGGACGGCGATCCCGTCTTCGGCGGCTGGTTCACGCTGAACGGCAATGGCGAGATGACCGGCACGACCTGGCTCGAGGAGTCGGGGTTCCTCGCCGGGCCCGTGATGATCACGAACACCCACAGCGTGGGAGTCGTGCGCGATGCGGTCATCGAGTGGCTGGTGCGCAAGGGATTCGAGTTCGACTGGTCACTGCCGATCGTGGCCGAAACGTGGGACGGGTCACTCAACGACATCAACGGCTTCCACGTGACGAAACAGCACGCGTTCGCCGCGTTGGACAGTGCACGCGGCGGGCCCGTGGTCGAAGGCAGCGTCGGCGGCGGGACCGGGATGATCTGCAACCAGTTCAAGGGCGGAATCGGCACGGCGTCGCGACGGCTCCCCGCGGACCGGGGGGGGTACACGATCGGTGTCCTCGTGCAATGCAACTATGGCTCGCGCGCCCGTCTCTCGATCGCCGGCGTCCCCGTCGGTCAGGAGATTCCCGATTTGATGCCCTGCTACGACTCGCTGCCGGGCACGCCACTCGCCGGCCGCCGCTGCCTCGACGCCGACAAGGGTTCCATCATCATCGTGATCGCCACCGACGCGCCCCTGCTGCCGCATCAGCTCAAGCGGATCGCCAAGCGCGCCGCCCTCGGCGTCGGCCGGCTGGGTGGGACCGGAGGAAATCCGTCGGGTGATATCTTCGTCGCGTTCTCGACTGCCAATCCCGGCGCCGCAAAGCCCGATGCAAGTGTCAGCGTGACGATGCTGCCGAACGAGCGGATCGATCCGCTGTTCGCCGCCACGATTCAGGCGACAGAGGAAGCGATCGTCAACGCCATGGTGGCGGCCGAGACGATGACGGGAATCAACGGCAGACGGGTGTACGCGCTGCCGCATGAGCGGCTGCGCGCCGTGCTCCGCAAGTACAACCGCCTGGTCGAGTCGCGACGGTGAGGCGCCTGTGTCTCTTTCTGCTGGTGCTCGCTGGAGCTTGCCAGACGGAGGCGCGTCGCCTTCTCGTCGTTGACCTGACGCTCGCGGATCCGCTGACCCTCGAGGCGACCGCGGCCCCGTGGCATGCCGCCGGCTATCACGTGGAGTACCGCCGCTTCTATCCGCATCTCACCCGCCAAGATCTCGAGCGTTATCGCACCGTGCTCGTGCTCGGCGGGCGCGAGCCCGAAAGCCGGTCCGACGCGCTCACGATCGGCGATCTCGCGATTCTCAATGAGTGGACTCGCCGGGACGGCGTCGTCGTGCTGGGATACACCGAAAAGGGAGGCGCGCTCGACCGCTGGATCATGAACCGCTGGCTCATGTCGCAGGGCGCCGGCATCACCATCGGAAACGGGGGCGCGGGGGAAGCGCAGCTGCTCGATGTATCCGCCACTCCGCTGCCGCATTCGGCACTCGATAATGCGGGCTTCGCTCCGTTCCCAGCGGGCCGGAACTATCCGTTGCTGATCCGCGACAAGAGCCAGACCCTTGCACGTGCCGGCGGCATGGCGCTCGTCGCGGCAACCCGCGTCCAGAATGGCCTGATCGTCGTGGCGAGTCGCAGCTTGTTGGCGTCGATCGACGCAGACCCAGCGGGGCGCACGCGCGATTTTCTCGTCGCACTCGCGCGTTGGACGCGGCGGCCCGCGGAGTGGGCCGGCATCGGCGCCGCTACACGTCCCGCCCTGCTGCGCCTCGCGGGGGGGCCACAACAGGTGGCCGTCCACGCTCCACCGCTCGCTCCGCCGGCCGGGCGAGCGGCCGCCCCAATCGTGCTGCCGCAGCCCCCCCGCTCCACCAACCGCGAGGACACCGTGGGGGTGGGAGCCGCGGCTCCCGTGTCGGTCGTGACTCCCGCCTGGATCTCGCGCCAGGGGATGCGCGTGTTGTGGAGCCGGTTCGCGCTCTACTCACTCGATTCGTTGCTCGGATTCGTGGATGTCGCGGGGCTCAATGCGCTGGCGACGACGATTCCCGCGCCTGCGCTCATCGATACCGTGAGTACGCGCAACCTGTGGAAGATCGCCGCCGGTCGGTTGCAGACGACGAGTATCCGCTGGTTCCCCGCCGTCGCATTGCGCGCGATTCCGTCAGGGGGCGCTGATGAAGTGGATCGGCACGGTACGCTCACGCCAATCCCCTGCGGCCTCGATTCGCTCTACTGGCGCGGCGCGCTGCGCCCGGTATTCCGCACCATGACGCGCCTGGGTGGGGGTGGCGCGCGCACGGAAGTGATTGCCGGCATCGCGCTGGATCTCGACAGTGCGATGACGCACTACGGCGGGAGCGGTTTCTGTGACGCGGACTATCGCGTCGGATTGGCGGCACTCGGTCTCGACCACGCCGAAATCGAGCGGCTCGTGGGGCTGCCTCCGGGTGTTCGCTACGACACGTTACTCGAGCGCGGTTGGTTGAGCGGCTATTTCGAAGGGCTGGAGGCCGCGGTCGCCGAGCGCGCCACGGTGCTGCGCGGCGAGCTGCAACGGCAGCATCCCGATCTGCGATTTGCGTTCCATGCGAGCGACGTGCCGGGTGACTGGTTCTCGCTCGGTCTGCTGCGCGGTTTCTCGAGCCCAGACGCTCCGGTCCTGCTTTGGCTCAAAGAGCGCGGAGGCGGGGGGCGCGCCTTGATGCGGCGCTATCGCGAGCGCGGCGTGTATGCGCTCTCGGCCGCCGGACTGGAGCCTGATCGCGCCACGTTCGCACCGAGCGAATGGCCGCGGTTGCGATTCGCTGCGTTCAGTGAGCACGCGGGGTTCTGGCTCGATGGCGCCACGACCGATAGTCTGGGTCGCATGATCAGGCGCTTCACGAAGTAAGGCTTGCCCCTTGGCCGAGGTAACGCCTGGGCGCCGAGAGGCGACGGAACAGGGCCACAGAGAACAGACCGCCCTTGTATCCAAAGGGTAAGGGTGAAACGGTGGGGTAAGAGCCCACCGCGCGTCTGGCAACAGGCGCGGCACGGCAACCCCCGGTCGGAGCAAGGCCAAATAAGCAGCGAGACCCGGCCCGGGTCGTTCGAGCTGCGGGTAGGCTGCACGAGATGGCTGGCGACAGCTATCCCAGAGAGATGACCATCTGCTCGTACCAACGAGTAAACAGAACTCGGCTTATGGTCTCACCACTTCCTCCTCTGTGACCACACAGCCGCCCGGTTCCTCCAAGACCGCGCCTTATCCTCCCCATTGGGAGAACGTCGCCGACCTCCGGGTCTTTCGCGCCACGGCCGAGGAGTGGGAGAAGCTCATCGGCTGGCGGACCGACATGCTGAAGCGGGGATGGAAACTGCTCAAGGTGCTGAGCGAAGACACCGAAGTCGTCGCCATCTTCGGACGTACCAAGACTAAGGAATAGCCGATGCGTCGCGCTCTCTTGCTGGCGGCAGCCCTGACCGCGCTCAGCTGCAGGCCTAAGAATCCCCTGTCCAATCCTACGCCCGCCAACCCACCTGGGGCGCCTCCGCCGCCAGGGGCCCCGCCCCCGGCGCCGGCGCAAATTGTGCGACTGGGTCCGAGTGCGCAGCGCTACGTGATGCACACGGTGGTCCACATCGATCAAGAGTTTCAGGGGATGCGCCAGCCGCTCGATTTCGGGCTGCGGGCGTTCTTCGCCGTCACGATCACCGGGCCGGCCGACAGCGTCGGCTATCCGACGACCATCACGATGGATTCCATCGTCCCCGATTCCGGGACGACGGCCCCGATGGGGATCAACCTGAGTGCGGCGAAGGCGCTGTCGTTCGTCGGGCGCCTGACACCTCGGGGCGAGTTGCGCCATCAGAGCACCTCCGACAGCGCGGCTGCCCAGTCACTGTCGCCGATTGTCGGCTCGTTCAAGAACTTCTTCCCTCGGCTCGCGCCGGCCGGCGTCACGGTGGGCGCGACCTGGACCGATACCACGGTCGAGAACGACCGCGCCGTCGGTGGCGTTACGGTCTCCAGCATCAATCGTTCACGCGCCGCGGCGTGGGAAGATCGGAAGGGCACCCGCGCAGTCCGGCTCGAGGTCATGTCCGACTTCACGATCAAGGGAAGCGGCCAGCAGTTGGGCCAGCGGTTCGACGTGGCAGGGAGCGGCGTGCGCAGCGGCATCGACTTCATCGCCGTGGACGGACGCTACCTCGGCGGTGAGTCACACGATTCGACCTCGATGACGATCACGCTGCCGATTCAGGCGATGACGATCCCCCGCACGCAGGCTTCGAAGACGACGGTCACGGTGCTTCCCTGACGGTCGGACGGCCTGACGGCCGGACGGCCGCGCTTGCGACAATTGTTGTGTTGTCCGTCTGGCCATCAGGCCGTCCGGCCGCCGCACAACAAGTCGCCCCCAACCGCGCCAACTCCTATCTCTTTCCGACCGAGGTCCACGACGCGCGCGCCGTATGGGTCAACCCCGCGGGTCTGGGCGTGTCGCGGGAAGCGTCCGTATATGCGGAGATCAACGTAAGCGATCCGGGGGCACGAGGGCGGCTGCGTCAGATAAACGGCGGGTTCAACTCGCGCGGGTTGTCGCTCGGATATCAGCGGGACATCCTCGACAACGGCGCGCGTGGCACGACACTGCGCCTGGGACTCGCGGGAGGGTCGCAGGGACTTGCGGTGGGCTTCGACATCGCCCGCTACAGCGGGAGCGGTGTCAACGCGACCGGCTGGGATCTTGGCGCGTTGTACACAGCCCTGCCGCAGCTCACGGTCGGCCTGGTCGCCGCGAACATCGGCCAGCCCATCGTGCGGGGCCTGCGACAGCGATTCACCTTCATTCCCGGCCTGACCTGGCATCCAGGTCCCCTTCCGCCACTCGCCGTGTCGACCGACGCGCGAATCACGGGGGGTTCGGTCGAGTCGTACGCCTTTGGCCTCGGCTGGCGGACAACGAGTACGTCCTCACGCTGGCCCATCGAGATCATCGCCCGGATGGATACGGATAACCGCCTCCGCCGCGGCGCCTTCGCGCTCGGCTTCTCGATCGGTGGACAGAATCGCGGCGGCGTCGTCGCGTCCGCGCCCGGCGACATCTCGCAGATCGACGGGCTGAGCGTGTACGGGCTGGTGACCCGAGAGGCCGTGACCGGGCGTCGTTAGGCGGGCCGTCGCGTGCGGGTGCGGCTTCGCGGCGTAGCCCGGGACTTGGGGGGATGCGCCGGGGGTGGCGGCGGAGTAGTCACGCGCGGCCGCACGGCAGGACGTGTCGCAGGCGCGGGTTCGGGTGCCCGGTTGAGCTCCGTTCTGAGCTGTACCATGTCGCGGAACGAGAGGCTGCGGTAGACCGTATCGGCGACGGTTGCCGAGTGCCGTCCGTAGATCACCAGTCGAAATGCCAAACCGCCATGCAGAATGAGATCCATGTCTCGCCGCACGCTGTCGCGCGCGTAGGAGCGCACTTGATGCGGCGACACGACGACGGTGCGGCGGCGCGTGAGCAACAGCAATGTCGAGTCTTCCGGGCCGGCAGGCTGATACGCGAACATCGCGATGTCGCCTGGGAGGAGCGCGCGACGCGCGCGCAGCATGCTTGCCAGGCTGACCGGGAGCGGCGCGCGCGCCGCGATGCGCGGCGGCTTGCTGAACACATAGTACGCCACGGCCGCTGCGCCGCCGGCGAATGCGATGAAGAGGAGACAACCCGCCACGCTCAGGCCTACCAGCGACCGGTAGAACATCAACCGGAGCCGGCGGCGCAGCGGCACGCGCACGCGATCGCTCGCCGCGGTCGGCAATGCGCCCACGAGCGCACGGCTGACCTCGCTGGCCATCTGATATCGCTTGTTGCGAGTCTTCTCCATCATCCGCTCCAGCACCACGGCCATTTCTTCCGGCACGTCGGGGCGGTGGCGGCGGATCGGCACGGGCGCCTGCGTGAGCTGCTCCGCGAGAATGGACGCGGAGGAAGTGCCCTCGAACGGCGGCGCGCCGGCCAGCATTTGGTAGAGCACGACGCCGAGGGAGTAGATGTCGGAGCGGCCGTCAAGCGGGTCGCCCGATGCCTGCTCGGGACTCATGTACTCTGGCGTCCCGACGATCATCCCTTCGCTGGTCAGCTGGGTTGACTCGGGTTTCTTCGCATGCGCCGCCTGCGCGGCCTTGGCGATGCCGAAGTCGGTCACCAGGACGTGGCCGCTCCTGTCGAGCAGGATGTTGTCCGGCTTGATGTCGCGGTGCACGATCTCGTGGGTGTGCGCGTAGGCGAGCGCGTCGGCCACTTGCCGGGCGATACGGGCGGCGTCGCCGACGGACAGCTTCTTTTGCGTCTCGAGGAGTTGGCGCAGGGACGGTCCGTCGATGCACCGCATGATGATGTAGAAGATCTCTTCCTTCCGACCGACCTTGTAGATCGGCACGATGTGCGGATGCTCGAGCCGCGCCACGGTCTGCGCCTCGCGGAGGAAGCGCTCCGCCACCACGCGTTCCGGCGCGAGCTCCACATCCAGCACCTTCACCGCGACGTCGCGATTCAAGACGTTGTCGCGCGCGCGGAACACCGCGGCGAAGCCCCCCTCACCCAGCAGGGGGCCCACGGTAAATTCCTGTCCAAGCGCTTGTTGCAGGCGCGGCTGGAGGGCTGCGAGGTCCATGGCGGTGGGAAAAGATAGGATTGCACGACGTGTTGTGCTATGGACGGCCGCATTCTCTCTGGTGTGGCTGTTCGGCGTGTGGCCACCGCCGATCTGGTGGCGCGATCACGAGCCGCGCTGTACAGCGATGATGCGATTGCGTGACGACTGCGCGGTGGGCAGATGGGCCGATGGGCGGATGGGCAGCCGCACGTCACAGCCTATCAGCCCATCCGCCCATCCGTCCGCCATTCTCGAGCGCATGGTGATCATCGCCGAAGACTCACGATTCAAAACGCATCACGGGATTGATGTCATCGAGTTGCGTGAGGCGTGGGCCACCGGCGGACGCCGCGGCGCAAGTACGATCACGCAGCAGCTCGCCAAGAACCTTTATTTGTCCCCGTCGCGCTCGATCTTCAGGAAGCTGAAAGAAGCGGTCACGGCCGTTCGGCTCGAGCTCGCGTTGAGCAAGGACCGCATCATGGCGCTGTATCTGGAGAATGCGGAATTAGGGGCTGGGGTTTGGGGAATCGAGACCGCGAGCAGAGCCTACTTCGGCGTGGCAGTTTCGGCGCTGAGCGCAAATCAGGCCGCGGAGCTGGCGGCCACGCTCCCCCAACCCCGAACCTCCAACCCCATGTTCCGTCCGGCGCGCATGCTCGCGCGCCGCGATTTGATTCTGGCGCGGTACTACGGCGGCAAGACGCCCGTCCCCCCGGCCTTGGAGGACTCGATCCCTGAGATTCCCGCAATCGAACCACCGGTCCTCCCGCCAATCTTAGATACGGTGGTCGTCGACACGTTGGTGGTTCCCGATACAACAAAGGACCACCCAGATTCGGGTGGTCCCGTTGACTCGGTGCGTCTCGTCTTTGCAGGTCCTCGTTTAGTCTACAAGCCGGAGCGGCATCACGAGCGCCATGTAGGACGCTGGATCATTCCAGCCGACGGGCTCGATCGTCGCGGCGCGCTCTGGAGCCTTGAACGTGAAGCGCACTTCGTCGGTCGGCATGTACTTGAGGATCTCGAGCAGGTACGTCGCGTTGAACCCGATCTCCAGCGGCTCGCCTTCGTACGTCACGGAGAGCTCGTCCTGCGCCTCACCCAAGTCGGGTGTCTGGACCGAGAACTTCACATTCCCGCCGGAGAACGCCAGACGAATGCGGTGCGTCTGGTCACTCGCCACGACGCTCATGCGCCTGAGCGCCGCGGCCATGGCCGCCTTGTCGATCGTCGCCTGCTTGTCGTTCTCGCGCGGGATCACCTGCTCGTAGTTCGGATACGGGCCTTCGATCAGGCGCGAAAAGACCAGCGTACCGCCGGCGCGGAAGCCGATATGGTTGTCGCTCTTGGCCAGCTCGATCTCGGCATCGCCCGCGTACAACCGGCGGATCTGTTCGAGCGCCTTGGGGGGAACGATCAAATCGGCGGTGGAGCCGCCCGTCGCCGGCACATCCATCTTGGCCAGGCGGTGCCCGTTCGTCGCTACCATGCGCATGCGGTCGGGCCGCAGCTCCCAGAGCACGCCGTTCAGGATCGGCCGGCTCTCCTCGGTCGACGCCGCGAACGCCACATGGCCGACCAGCTTGTGCACGACGCCCGCCGCCGCTTTCCACGCCTTCTCGAACTTCACGGCGGGGAACGACGGGTATTCTTCGCGGGGCAGGCCCAGCAGCTTGAATTTGGAGCGTCCCGACTCGATCGAGACGCGTGCCTCACCGGCGGCGGTCACGCGCACCGGCCCCGACGGCAGCTCGCGGGCGATGTCCACCAGCTTCTTGGCGGGGAGCGTCACGGCGCCGTCGGCATCCACTTCGGCCGGGACGGTGGTGCTGACGGCGATGTCGAGATCGGTCCCCGACAGGCGCAGACCGCCGGATTGCTTCGAGGCTTCGACCAGAACGTTGGCCAGCACGGGCAGCGTCGTCTTGGCTGGGATGGCCGCCGCCACCGCCGCCAGGCCTTCCTGCAGTTGTTCTCGCGTGATCGTGAACTTCATGACCGCCGTGTTGTCTCCAAAATGAGGAAAGTCTTTACTACTGCTTCTCTATATAGAAATACTAGTAGTAGTAGTAGACACCGGGGATATGTGGGTGATGCCGCTAAAGCGCAACCACCGCATCACCTGTCATCCGTCACACAATGTTCGTGCACTGTTGGGACTGTTGGCGCCTTCTGGAAAGCCATTCCCCTTTCCCCATTCCCCACAGCGCCGGCGTTTTCCCACACCACCGTTGTTAGCTACAATGCGGACAATTCCTGCCGTGCCATCTCCACGCGTTCCTTGAACGTGCGGTCGCGCATCATCTGTCGCTCCACCTTGTCCACGCTATGAATCACCGTGGAGTGATCGCGGCCACCGAACGCCTGCCCGATCTCGACGAGCTGCATTTGAAGCATGTCGCGTGCCAAGTACATGGCCACCTGCCGCGGAACGGTGAGGGTCTTCGTGCGGGCCTTGGAGCGCAGCCCTTCCGGCGTCACGCCCCAGCGCCGCGCCACGACTTCCTGCACGCGGTCGATGCTGGGCGCCGACTGGCTCCCGCTGCCATATCCTGACCCCTCTTCGCCCTGGCGGATCTTGTCCGACAGCGCTTCCCGGGCGAGCTCGATCGTGACCTCGCGGTTCTTCAGCGACGCGAACAGCAGCAGTTTGATGATGCAGCCTTCGAGCTCCCGCACGCTCGAGCGGATGTGCTCGGCGATGAAGCGCAGCACGTCGTCCGGAATCGTGAGCTCGAGATGATCTTGCTCCGCCTTCTTCCGGAGGATGGCGATGCGGTGCTCGAGATCGGGATGGCCGATGTCGGCGACCATGCCCCATTCGAACCGCGAGATCAGCCGGTCCTCGAGCCCCGGAATTTCCTTGGGCGGCCGGTCCGAGGTCAGCACGATCTGCTTGTGCGCCTCGAACAGCGCGTTGAAAGTGTGGAAGAACTCCTCCTGCGTCATTTCCTTCCCTTCAAGGAAGTGCACGTCGTCCACGAGGAGGAGGTCCACATCGTTGCGGTAGCGCCGGCGGAACTCGGACATCGTACGCGCGTGAATCGATTCGATCACGTCGTTGATGAACTGCTCCGCCCCGAAGTACTGCAGCCTGGTCTCGGGGTGTTTCTCGAGCACCGCGTGGGCGATCGCCTGCATCAAATGCGTTTTCCCGAGGCCGGTCGCGCCGTAAATAAAGAGCGGGTTGTACGTCTTGCCCGGCGCTTCGGCGACGGCGTGCGCCGCGGCTGCCGCGAGCTCGTTTGACTTTCCGATCACGAACGTCTGGAAACTGTACCGCTCGTTGAGCGGCGTCGTCCCGATGTTGGTGGCTGTCGCCGTCGCCGTGCTTTCACGCGGCGCGACGAAGAAATCCATCTGCGGCCGCCGCTGCCGGTCTTCCTGCACGCGAAAGACGACCGTCGTCGGCCGGCCGAGGACACGTTCCGCAGCGCGCGCCAGCAATGACGCGTGCTTCGACTCGTTCCACTCGGCGGCGAATTGATCGGGCGCGCCAAGAATCAGGCGGCCGTCGTCCAGCGCGATGGGCTCCGATGGCTCGAGCCACGTCCGCACCGTCGCCTCGGGAAGTTCACGTCGAGCTTCGTCGAGGAGACGCTTCCAAGCTTCGTTTACCGATTGCTCCATTACGATTTTCTGCTTTTAGGAAGGACGTCCAGCAAGGGCGGCCCGAAAGTACGGGCCCCATGTGGAAAAGTCAACCTTGACCGTCGCGTCCCGCGTCGGGTAACTTTCGCGGCCTTACACGAGGAATTTATGGGTCCGACGTACCGGCCGCGCAATCGGCGGCGCATCAATAAACACGGATTTCGCGCGCGGATGAAAACGGTCTGGGGCCGCGCCACATTGTCCCGCCGGCGCAAGAAGGGTCGCAAGCGTCTCACCGTCCGTATTCCATCCAAACACCGGAGCCGGTAAACGCGCGAGCGGTACCCGCGCCGCGTACGCATCACGCGCGGCTCGGAGCTCACGGCCTGCTGGGACGCGGGTCGCCGCAAGCGCACAGAGCATCTCGATCTGGCCTGGCGTCACAGCGATTTGGGTCACGCGCGTCTCGGGCTCATCGTACCCCTGCATCAGTCGTCGGCGGTGGCGCGCAATCGGCTGCGGCGCCGGTTGCGTGAGATCCTGCGACGTGACGTGCTGCGCAACCTCCCCGCCGTCGATCTTGTGATTCGCGCGAAACGCTCCGCCTACACCGCCTCATTTGGGGTGCTCCGCGCCGAATTGACTGCAGTCGTGGAGACGCTGACGTGACGCTGCAACGACTGCCGCGTCTGGCCGTATTGAGTCTCATTCGCGGCTACCAGCTGACGCTGTCGCACCTGGTGTTCACGCAATGCCGGTTCGAGCCGTCGTGCTCGCGCTATACGTACGAAGCAGTCGAGCGCTATGGAGCGCTGAGAGGCACCTGGCTTGGCATCCGACGCATCCTCAAGTGTCATCCGTTCCACGCAGGCGGGTATGATCCAGTTCCATGACCTGCCCGCGAGACGCAGAGCGTAAACGTGGATAAGCGCAATCTGCTGATCGCGTTCGTGCTCATGATGATCGTGGCCGTCGCGCCGTCGCTCATCTGGCCGCCGAAACGGCCGGCGGATCGCCGGACCGCCGGATCGGCGGATAGCGTTGCCGTGCGCGATTCAGCACAACAGCCTGAGCGACCTGCGGCGCAGCCATCCGCCCATCCGCCCATCCGCCCATCCGCCGACACAGGCCGAGTCGTTTTTGTGACATCGCCTCTCTATCGTCTCGGCTTCAGCACTCGCGGTGGCCGTCTGGTGTCCGCCGAGCTGGCGCAATACCAATCATTTGCTCCTGGTGATTCCGGAAAGCTGGTCGAGCTGGTGCCCCCGGGCGACGCGTTCCTGCGCCATCGTCTGGTGCTCGCCAGCGGCGACACCGTGTCGCTCGATGACTGGGATTTCACGCCCAGCCCCGACGGGCCCGGGATCGTCGCCTCCGCGGGGCAGGGCGCGAAGCCGTTGCGCTTCGACGCCGAGCACGCTGGATCGCACGTGACGCTCGAGTACCGCTTCGTGCCCGAAGAGTATCGCTTCGATGTGCACGGCTCCGTGACGGGCCTGGGCAGCGGCGGCGCGGTATTGCTCATCGAATTGGCCGATGGATTGCGTTCCGCCGAGAAGGACTCGCTCGACGACTATCGCCACTATGGGGTCGTGACCAAGGCGTCCAAGACCGAGCGCACGGACTTTTCAAGGCTCAAGCCGGGTGAGCGCGTATTGCTCAACGGCCCGTTCGAGTGGGTCGGGGTCAAATCGAAATATTTTTTTGTTGCCGCGCTCGCGTTGGAGGAGGGGCAGCCGACGTTTGGGGGCGCGATCGCCATCGGCGGTCCTCGTAACGGCAAGGCGGCAACACGCGCCCAGGTTCTCATCACGATGCCGGTGCCGTCCGCCGGGACGTTCCGGTATCAGGTGTTCACCGGGCCGCTCGATTCCAAGCACTTGAATAGGCTGGGCCACGATCTCGACGACGCCAATCCCTATGGCGGCATTTTCCGACCGATCATTCAGCCGGTGTCGCAGATCGTGCTCACGGTGCTGCTCTGGATGCACGAGCGTCTACATCTGGAGTACGGGTGGGTGCTGATTCTCTTCGGCATCGTCGTCCGCATCCTGCTCTGGCCACTGAACCAGAAGGCGATGGAGTCGGGGATCCGCATGCAGGCGGTCGCCCCGCTGCTGAAAGAGACTCAGGACAAGTACAAGAACGACCCCGAACGACTGCAGCGCGAGATGCTGCGCATCTACAAGGAGCACAAGGTCAATCCGTTCGGCGGCTGCCTGCCCATGCTGCTGCCCATGCCGGTGTTGCTCGCGCTGTTCTTTGTGTTTGCGAACACCATCGCGTTCCGCGGTGTGCCGTTCCTGTGGCTCCCGGATCTGTCGCGCCCAGACCCGCTCAAGATCATCCCGATCCTGATGGGTCTGTCGATGTTCGGGCTGTCCAAGGTAGGCCAGATCGGCGTGCCGCCGAATCCGCAGACCAAGATGATGGTGTACTTCATGCCGGTGTTCATGACGGTGCTGTTCCTGAACTTCGCATCGGGACTGAACCTGTACTACGCGGCACAGAATATTTTCAGTATTCCGCAGCAATACATGATCGCGAAGCGGCGCCTGCGCGAAGCGCCCGTGACCGGCGGGGGAACGCGCGTGGTGACGCCCCCGAAGACGCCGCTAAAGACCTAGACTGCTCTCCGACCCCATCGTCGCGCTGGCGACGCCACCGGGTCGCGGAGCGCTCGCCCTGGTTCGCCTGTCGGGCGTCGGATCCTTCGCCATCGCCGCCCGCTGCCTGGAGCCGTTTCACCCCAGCCCGCCACGCACCGTGTTTCGCGCGCGGCTCCTGCACCCGGAGACGCGCGAGCCGGTGGACGACTGTCTCGCCGCGTGCTTCCCGGCCCCGCACTCCTACACCGGTGACGATCTCGTCGAGATCTCGACACACGGCGGGCTGGTCGTGCCCGCCGCCGCGCTCGCGGCCCTGGTCGCCGCGGGCGCGCGTCCCGCCGCGCCGGGCGAATTCACGCGCCGCGCCGTCCTCAACGGCAAGATGGATTTGCTCCAGGCTGAGGCGACTGCGGATCTCATCGATGCCGGATCACCGGTCCAGCGGCGCCGCGCACTGCAGCAGCTCGAGCGCGGGCTGTCGGGCCGCCTGGGCGGACTCCGCAGCGAAATCCTCGAGCTCGAGGCGCTGATCGCCTATGACATCGATTTTCCCGAGGAGGATGAGGGTCCCGTCTCTGAAACGACCGTGCGTCGCGCGTGGTGCGTCGTGCGTGATCGCATCGCGGATCTGCTGAAGACGGCCCCCGAGGGGGAAAGGCTCCGCGAGGGTGCGCTGCTCGTGATCGCGGGACGACCCAACGTCGGAAAGTCGTCGCTGTTCAATGCCCTGCTCGGCACCGAGCGCGCGATTGTGACCGAGATCCCCGGAACCACGCGTGATGCCATCGAGGCCCACGCCGTGATCGAGGGCTTCCCGTTTCGGATCGTCGATACAGCAGGCTTGCGCGACTCGGGCGAGCGCATCGAGCAGCTCGGCATCGAGGTCAGCAAGAAGTATCTCGCGGCAGCGGATCTCGTGCTCTTTTGCGAGGAGCGCGACGACCCGTCGCGTGCCGCATTCCTTGCGCAGGTTATCGCTCCAGTCGTGGTCGTTCGCACGAAAGCCGACAGACCGTCGGGCCGTCCGGCCGTCGGGCCGTCCGTTTCCGCGGTCACGGGGCAAGGCATGACGGAGCTGCGGCGTCGACTCGCGGAAGTCGCATTCGGCAAGCTGCTCGCTTTGGGTGATGTCGAGCCGGTGGTCACACGCGCGCGCCACCGCACCGCGCTGGAGCGCGCCCTTGCCGAGCTGGAGGCGTTTTGGTCGGCGCGAATGGCCGGAGTGGATGCGGCAGCGACGGCGACCCATCTCCGCGCGGCGGTGCTGGCGCTCGATGAGCTGATTGGCGCGGTTACGCCAGACGATGTACTCGACCGCGTGTTCGCGGCGTTTTGCGTGGGGAAGTGAGTGCTTCGATCATCTGTCACGATCCCACGAATTTCTTCGTCGTCCCGCGCAGCGCGCTCCCGGCTGGCGGCCGCCACAGCGCGGTCTGCTCGATCACCTTCGCGAGCTCCATATCGCTCGCCGTCACGCCGTCGGCGCTATGCGTCCAGAGCTTCACCTGCACCTTCCCCCAGCTCACGGCGAGATCGGGATGATGGTCGGCGGCTTCCGCGAAAAATCCGATCGCGTTCACGAGCATCAGCGTGGTGGGCCAGCCATCGGTCTGGTAGTCGCGGACGATTGCGCCGTTCTCGAGCCGCCAGCCGGGCAAGCCCTTCAAGCGGTCGCTGATTTCGGCGGGCGAGAGCTTAGTCGAGGGTTTCACGGTAACTCGCTGATTGGCCGAAGTTCTCCTCTACCTCGACCTCGATCGCCTTGAGGTGCAAGGAGCCCAGCTCGGCACGCACACGGCCGGCGAGATACTGCGACAGCATCTCGACCGTCGTATTCGGGATGGGGAGGATCACGCAGTCGCGTGCGGGAAAGACGTAGCGCGGCTGGCCGTCGAATGCCACGCGCACGCTGCCGTTCTCCTCGGAGATCGTGAGCTTGGGATTATCGCGCGGCAAGAGAACGCGGTGATCGAGCTCGTCGGTGAGACGCCGCATCAGCTTCTTGACCGCGGCAAAATCGAGGACGAACCAAGTGTCCTGCTCGAGCCCGCCTTCGACGATGACGCCCGCCCGGTAGTTATGCCCGTGCAACGTTTCGCAACGATGGCCCGCGAAGGTAATGAAATGCGCGGCCGCGAAGACGAGGTCTTGCTTGGTGATCGCTACCTTGAATTCGCCGCGGGTCGCCATTCCGGTAATCTACTCGGGCGGACTCTCCTCGCCTGTCGACAGCCGCCACACCTCATCCGCCAGCCATTCCAGCCGCTGCTGGGCATAGTCGAGCTCCGCCGGAGTCATCGTCTTGGCGCGCCGGGCGATATCCCGCGTATGGCCGAGCAGCTCGTCCAGGACCTCCCGCAGCGGCCGATTGTGGCGGCGCTCCGGGACATGTGACGTCGGGGAAGCGGGCTTCTTGTCGCGCGGGCTCACGCCGTTTGGATACCCGAGGCCCGATCGTCCGCCTGCCGCAGCTCTTCGACCGCGGCGCGCACCGTGGACGCGGCGCCATGCTCTGCGAAGTAATTCTCGACCAGGCGAAAGCCGAGATAATACCCGGAGCGCTCGGGCAGCACCTTGCCCGCGAGCAGCCGCGCCGCCGGGCTCATGCCGCCGGACAAATAGCGCAGCCTGAGGCCCAGGCCAGCCGTATCGAGGTCCGTGGCGGAGGCACGGCGCAGGAAGGCATCCAGCTCGCGCAGCCGGCGATACTGGCGCCGGTTATAGCCGAAGTACTCCCAGGGCTCGAACCCGGGCGCAATCGCCTGTGAGGCGGCGATCGCCGCGCCCTCATTGACGACGAGCTCACGCAACGTCGCCCGCGAGCCCAGCTCCCAGCCGTCGTAATAGCCGCCTCCTCCCAGCTCGCCGACGAGGCGCCGAATCGCCGCGCGGCTCGACGGTGACGTGTAGCGCAGCGCGTGCGCCACTTCGTGCGCGATCCACAGCGGCAACAGCTCGGGCACGAGCCCCATGCCGTACGTCTGCGCGTTCGCGCGCCCGGTGAAGTGCTCGAGGCACACGAACGCGATGCCGCGCCCGCCGACCACCAGCTCGCCCGCGTTGGCCGCGCCCACGCCTACCATCAAGTAGAGGTCGATGGGACAGTCGGCTTCCAACGTCTCCGTGGCGCGGCGCAGTGCCTCCTCGGCGATCGCGACGACATCCACGTCTTCGAGCAGGCGTTTGAGATCGGAACGATCGGCGCGCAGCGCCGCGCCGATGATCGGCTCGGCATGCGGCGACTCGGGATCGAGCACGTAATTCTGCCAGTACGCGCTCAACACGGGACGATGGCGATCGAGATACTCGTGGTACGCCGCAGAGGCATCTGGCGCGGCCAGCGTTGCGAGGAACTCTGGAACGAGATTGACGAGCATTGCGCCGGTTGCCGCCCAATTTGGGAAGGCACCCAGCGGATATCAATGTCGCTTGTTACCGACGCCGACTTGACACTACGCCTTTGGTGGCGTACGCAACCGGCGGCTGATTTCGGTGAGAAACTTGCGCTCGGCCGGCGTCAGACTCTCCACGCCGGTTGCGATGATCTTGTCGAGTACGCGATCGATCTCGGCATTCGCGCGCGCATCTGGCTCGCCGCGCGACTTGGTGCGCTGCGCGGAGTGAGGAACCCCGCCACCGCGGCTGACGCGCGGTGGCTGCGACACGAGGACACTCGACTCCGACAGTTGCTGCCCCTCCCGCTCGCCGCGCGTCGCCCGCCAGTGCTGCCCCTTGAGATAGAGCAATGCGGTGCCCACACCGCCGAGATGGGCGAGGTGGGCAATGCCGTCGCTCGCGCCGATCAACGCGAGCACGAGATCGAACGCCACGAGGAAGGTGATGAGCCACTTGGCGGGAATCGGGTCGGGGAGTGGAAAAAAGAACACTGGATGCTCGGGCCAGTACCAGGCGAACGCGACGGCCACACCGAGCACCGCGCCCGACGCGCCGATGATCTGCGTGACCACGACGGCCTGCGTCAGCGGGAACGACGCCACCGCCCCACCGATTCCGCACAGGATGTAGAAGAGGAAGAACGTCCGGCCGCCCATCCGCTCTTCGACCGACGAGCCGAAGATGAACAGGACGAGCATGTTGAACAGGATGTGCGGAATGCCGGCGTGCAGGAACATGTACGTGACGAACGTCCAGGGGCGCTCCCACGCATGCGCCGGCGCAAACGCGAACGCGTCGGCAAAGCTCGCGGAAGTCAGCAACGTGTTCTGAATCAGGAACACGAGCAGGTTGGCGACCAGGAGTCGCCGCACCCATGGAGTCAAACCGTACATGCGTTGCGGTCCCATCTATTCTCCTACGTGTCCTTTAGGGCGTCTGGTTTTTTATCCCCCCCGTCCGGCCCTGTTGTTCCGGGCCAGGCTCGCGATGCGCTCACACAGCTCAGCAAAAGGGATGCCCGCCGCCTGCGCGGCCTGAGGGAACAGACTTGTGCGGGTCATTCCTGGCAGGGAGTTGGCTTCGAGACAGAAGATGTCTCCCTCGGAACTCACCCGGAAGTCGATCCGTGAATAGCCGCTGAGCTTCAAGGCGCGGTGCGCCATCAATGCATACTCCTGCAATTGTCGGGCTAGGAGCGTATCGAGCTTCGCAGGGAAGGTCTCATCTGACATTCCGGGTGTGTATTTCGTCACATAGTCGAACAGCTCATGCTTCGAGACGATCTCGCCCACGGGTAGCGGCATATCTCCCAGCACCCCTACGGTCAGTTCACGACCCGGAATAAACTGTTCAGCCATGACCTCGTCGTCATAGCGTTCCGCCAGCTTGATCGCATTGTCCAAGTCCTGGGCCTTCTTCACCAGGGTGAGGCCGACGGAGGAGCCCTGCTTGGAAGGTTTGACGATCACCGGCCAGCCGAGGCCGGTGCTTACGTCGTCGGAGCCTACAGGCGCCATGAACCACGCGGGGACGGGCACGCCGGCCGCCCGAAACAGGCGCTTGGACAGGTCTTTGTCCATCGCCAGCGCGCTTGCCAGCGGCCCACTGCCCGTGTAGGGCACACCGATCACGTCCAGCACGGCTTGCAGTGTGCCCCCTTCCAGGGGGCCACCGTGCACCGCGAGAAAGAGCACCTCGGCGTTCCGTACGGGCTCGAGCTCCGCGAGCCCCTCCGACAGCATGCGCCGCTCGCGCTCGACGAGGGCGTCCACGCTCGGCGGCGTCAGGCCGACCGCTCCTCCGAGTAACTCGCGCTCGGCGGCCTCGTCCAGGACGTCACCGGCGAGATCGACCACCTGGACCTGGTGCTTGCGGGCGCCTCCCCGCAGCGCGGCCACGATCTGGGATGCGCTCGCGAACGCGACGGCGCGCTCCGACGTCGCGCCCCCCGTGAGCACCGTGATCCGCATCAGCGGATGCCCGCCAGCTGGTGCAGCAGGTCGTAGCGCGTCACGATGCCCACGACCTTGCCGTTGCGACGGACCAATGCCGCCGGCGTCGTGCGCGATAGCAGCGTGGTCAGGAGCGCGACCGGCGACTCACCGTCGACGACTGGGAACGGCGGGTCCATGATGTCCCGCACGGCGCTGTCGAGGATCTTTGGCTGTCCGATGGCGCGGGCCATCAGCGCTTGTTCGGAGATGGCGCCGACCCCGTCGTCGCCGTCCAGCACCGGCAGCTGCGACACGTTGTACGTCGACATCAAATTGAGCGCCTGGCGGACCGAGGCCTCCGGCGCGACATGAATCAGCGGCGGCGCGTCGCTGTTTTTGGCGGCGATCAGCCGGCCCACGGTCGGTCGCTCGTCGTCGATGAGCTGGTTCTCGCGGAGCCACTCTTCGTTGTAGACCTTGCTGAGGTAGCGCTCGCCCGTGTCGGCCAGGACAGTCACGACCAGCGCCTTGGGATCGTCGAGCCGGCGCGCCACGTCCAGCGCCGCGACGACGTTTACGCCGGTCGAGCCGCCCACGAATAGTCCTTCTTCCTTCGACAGGCGGCGGGCCATCTGCATGGCGTCCTTATCGCTCACGACCACCCATTCGTCGATCACATCCCAGTGCAGCGACGTGGGAATCTTGTCGCCGCCGATGCCTTCGACCTTATAGGGCTCGCCATCGGCCTTCTTACGGGTCTTGGCGTACTCGGTGTAAATCGATCCCGCGGGATCGCCCGCGACCACACGGATCTTGGGATTTTTCTCTTTCAGGTATTTGCCCGCGCCGCTCACCGTGCCGCCCGTGCCGGGCGCGCAGACGAAATGCGTGACCTTGCCCTCGGTCTGCTCCCAGAGCTCGGGTCCCGTCGTGTGGTAGTGCACGTCGGGATTCACGGGATTGTAGTGCTGGTCCGCGAAGATGGCGTTCTCGTGCGCCGCGGCGATGGCGCGGCCTTTCATGATGTAGTTGTCGGGGTGATCGGGGGGCACGGCGGTTGGGGTGATGATGACCTCGGCACCGAGGGCGCGCAGCAGCCGCGCCTTTTCCTGCGACATCTTGTCGGGCATGGTGAAGATGCAGCGATACCCCTTCACCGCGGCGGCGATCGCCAGTCCAACCCCCGTATTGCCCGAGGTGGCTTCGACGATCAGGCCGCCGGGCTTGAGTTCACCCGCGCGCTCGGCCGCCTCGATCATCGCCAGCCCGATGCGATCCTTGACCGATCCACCGGGATTGAAGAACTCCGCCTTGCCGAAGACCGGCGTGCGAATCCCACGCGTGA
>QHUF01000124.1 GCA_003221075.1 Gemmatimonadota bacterium | reverse complement strand
GCCGCTGTACTTCCCGTAGATGACGCGATCCCCAACCTTCAGCTCCATCGGGATCGTCTCACCCTTCTCCCGTCGGCCCGGTCCCACGGCGACGATTTCGCCCTGGATCGGCTTCTCTTTGGCGGTGTCCGGGATGTACAGCCCGCCCTTCATCGTCTCGGTCTCCTCCATCGGCCGGATCGCCACGCGATCGGCCAGCGGGTAGACCTTGTACTTCGTGGTCGTCTTGGTTGCCGTTGGCATGATGCTCGAACCTCCGTAATGCTTTGAATTGATTAGCTGTTAGCACTCGCGGGTGATGAGTGCTAATGCGACGGAGGGGAATCTGTCAGGTCGCTACTGCAGTGTCAAGGGGCCAGTGCCTTGACCGCAGCGCGCGCTCGAGCGCGAGGAGTCGCCGTCAGCGAATCGAGCGGAATCGTTGCCGCACCAACGACTTCGCCGGATCGGGTATCCGCGAGCCGGAGGTGAAACCAGAGGGGCTGGCCGGGGCCGGGATCGCTGAAGGTGAAGTAAATCAGCGCCGCCGTCGGTCCGCTGCCGCCACGGACTCTGGGCCGCACCTTGATGCCCTGCTCCCGCATCGCGCGGGCAAGCTCGACGCTCTGCGTATCCTTTTCCTCGACCAGGATATTGTAACCGCGAAGGGCACGCGGTACGCGCGGTGCGGCGCAGGCCAGCCCCAACGCAATACACGTCGGCACGATGGCACGACGGCACACTGTCATTGAACGATCCGTCGCACGCCCACCCAACGCGTTACCCACCAAGCCCCGTCGGTGTCCAGCCCATCAAGGCGTGACAACTTGACGCCCATGTTCGAGCTGTGGATGAAGGTTTGTTCGCCGACGTACATGCCCACGTGCGTGACACCGCCGCCTGGCTGTGCGGCGAACAGCAGAATGTCTCCGGGCCGCAACGCGTCGACGACGGGAGTCACCTCGCTTCCCGCGCGCGCCTGATCACGACTCATCCGCGGTACGCGGATGCCATGCTGGCCGTAGGCCCACTGCACCAGGCCCGAGCAGTCGAACCCATTTGCCGCGGTCCCGCCCCAGACGTATGGCGTGCCGAGCGCGTCGAGCGCGGTCTTCACGATATCCGCGGCACTGCCTGTGATGTTGCCTATGATCACGAGCGGCGGTCGAGGCGGTTGCTCGGTCCGTTCCGGCCCGGGCGTGGGCCAGCGGCGATCCACCGACCTCCCAATCGTCATCGAGAATCCGATCGAGGCAGCGATCCCATCGCGGGAGTTCGCCGTGGTACGCCAGAAGCCGCGTGGCCCGACGTCCTGCAGCCGGTATACCGTCTCCAAGCCGAGCGCGGCCCACGGAATCGGACGCCACTCGACTCCCCCACCCAGGGTCCACAGCGCCGCCAGCTCCTGCGACGACGTATCAGTGGAGACACCCACCGAAAGACCGGCGAGCGCGTAGGGGCCGAACTTCGAGCGGCGCCGAAACGCGTGCAGCTCCCAGCCCGCACCGTAGAAGGCGTGGTGGCGACCGAGATTGTCGTGGATCAGTACTTGTATGGCGAGTCCGTGCGAGAAGATCCCGGCGATGGGAGCGTCCGTCCGAAGCTCGTAGCTCTTGGATTGATTGCCGGAATACCAGCGCCCGTACCGCACATCGACGTCACGCCCCCGCCCCTGGGCGGAGAGCTGGGAGACTCCGGCGATTAGAAGGAAGAGCTCAATCCGCGGCCGCAATCGCGGCATGCTCCTCGGAGGCGCGAGGCGCCATGTGATGCGAGAGCAGATGCGGCAGGCGGCGCATGAAACGAACCCATGTCCAGAGCACGGCGAACCCAAACAGCAGTGCCCCGGCGCCGGCGATGGCGAGCATGATGACGGGACTCTCGAATCGCAGCGCGACGAGCGCGCCCAACCACAAACCTACGTGCGATGCCGCCCACGCCCAGCCAGGGGTCAGCAGCCACCCCACGACCACGAGCAAGTGCGCCATCCATCTCGGCACGGTGCGTTACCCTTTGCGAGCGAGAACAGCGAGAGCGAACACGACCAGCGTGAGCGCGAACCCAGCGCCCGCGGCGACAGGCATGAGCATGAGACCGCCGAGCCCCAACCCCAATCCCACGCCCAGCCCTCCCGCGACTGCCGGGATTGCCAGAGACCGGATTGCGGTGTCACCCCCCCGTGCGGCGCGGCCGGCCGTGACGATCGCTCCCATCCACGCGAGGAACGTTCCCAGCATCCACCAGATCGGGAGATACCACCACGTGCTCCCACCCGCGATGGCGTCCCACGTCCACGGAAACGCTTTGAAGGGCCGCAGCAGGATGATGTCGATCGCCATAAAGACGATCGTACCCCACAACCCGATCGCGGCCGCGCTCGCGACTCCCTGAACTGTCCGGGAGGCGGCGAAGAAGCCGGGCAGGAAGGCCGCCGCGACCCCGCCTGCGAGCACGATGAGCATCAAGAGGAACGAGGTGACGATTCCCGCTGGAAGGAGCCCGGATCTCGATACGAGGAGAAACAGGACGACGGCCGCCCCGGTCACCGCGCCGACGATGGTTCCACTGAGGAGTACGTGGCGAAATTCGGATCGGTCGGAGGCTGCGGTCGTGGTGGAAGGCATCGGGCCCCTTACGAGCAGGTTGTGGAGGTTTGGTGAAGGTTGGTTGAGGTTGTGGAGGTCCTTCACCATCCTCCACCAACCTTCACAACGTTCAATCTACGTTGCCGATATTAGGTGGCAAACACATAGAGCACCGTGAGGTCGGTTACCGCCCACGCGGCTAACGCCCGATACATCCCGCGCTGGTGCTCCTTGGGACTCCATGCCGCGTGGCCCGACAGCCACGGCAACAGCACGGCCAGCCACAGAACCAGCGGCAGGAGCAGCGCGAATCCCTTCGGGCCGACCTGAAGCAATCTCATCCCCCACGCGAAGAGGCCGAATGCCACCAGCGTGGACAGGGTTGCGACGATGAGGCTTGCGCGCATCCCCAGGATCAGCGCCAGCGTGCGATCGCCCCGCCGCCGATCCTCGTCGAACTGATAGAGCTGCGTCAGCGGATATAGCCCGGCGAACAGGGGACAAAAGGCGAGCAGCACCAGTCCATGCCCGGCATCCAGCGGCCGTCCTGTCGCCGCCCACGCCGCGTAGGGCGTGAGCGTACCGAACCCCCACATGTTGATGACCCAGTCCACACCCGCCACCGCCTTGAAGCGAAACGGCGGGACCGAATACAGGATGGACAGGACGAAACAGATCGCGTAGGCGATCTGAAAACCAGCCGGCAGAGCGAACGCGAGCAGCTGGCCGATCACGAGCAGCGCGATACTGAAATGCAGCAAATACCGCGGCAGCGGCGGAGGCGCGTTCAGGTACCCGATGTCTCCCTCATCCTTATCGAAGACGCTGTTGATCGCGAGCGTGCCGCCGTTCAGAAGAATCACCCAGATCGCGAGTGCGCCAAGCGCCTGCGGCAACCACGCACCACGCACTACGCCCGCGAATCCCACCGCGAGCACGTAGCCCAGCAACGTATGTCCCGCCATGATGGGCCACTCGGCGGGACGCATGTGCAGGATGTAGGAGTACAGATCGCCGGGGAGGACGCGGTATCCCCAGCGACGCCATGCGTTCAGCGTGCGGGCGTCGGTCACCACTTGAGACCGAGTGCGGTCGCCGCGATCCGCAGGCCGACCAGTGTCAAATCGGGATGAACCGATTCGATTTCGCGGCACAACGGTGCCACGAGTCCGGCGAGACCGCCGGTCCCGACGACCACCGGCCGGGTCTTGGACGGCCATTCCGCCTTGATGCGGCGCACCAGCCCGTCCACCGCGTCCGCCGCGCCCCACAACACGCCGGCGCGAATACAGTCTTCCGTGCGGCGGCCGATGGCGTGCGTGGGCGGCGTCAGCTCGGTGGCCGGGAGCTTCGCCGTTTTCCGCACGAGCTCGTCGGAGGCCGTACGGAGGCCGGGCATGATCACGCCGCCGATGAAGCGTCCATCCGCGGTAATGCAGTCGAACGTGGTGGCCGTGCCGAAGTCGACGACGGCTCGCGCGTCGTCGCTCCGACAATCCCGTCGCACAGGCTCTGCGTGACCTGCGGCGCGACGGAGGCGACGATCGCGGCGCGGATCTCCTGCGTCGAATGTCCCGCCTGCGTCAGGTGCACGGTGAATGCGGCGGACCACTCGTCGGGCGTGCGCTGCGGCGTCGAGTGCAGGCGCCAATGCGCCTCGAGCCGGTCACTCGCAAACAGACCGACCGTCGTCTCGGTGTTGCCGATGTCGAAGGCGAGGAGCATGGGGCGGCTAAGATAGCTCGACGTGGCCGTCGCGCACCATCGTGGTGCCGGCACCGGTGTCGACGAGCAGCGCGCCGTCGGGGCGAATCCCCGAGGCACGGCCTGCGAGCGGCGTGCGAATGTGCCGGCCCCGCAGCCAGTCGCGCTGCGCGAACGCGGCACACTCGAACTCGGTAAGCCGTGCGTCGTGCGTCGTGAGTCGTAACAACGCAGGAACGAGCTGATCGAGAACGTCAATCCGGCGGGCTGTGGGCCGCAACTCGCATAACGAGACCGCGCGACCGGTCAGATCCGCTGGAATCTCGTTTGCCACGTTGATCCCTATTCCCGCGCCGAGCCACTGCAACGTCTCGCCCTGCCAGCGACTCTCGCACAGAATGCCGGCCACTTTCCGGTCGTCGACCAAGACGTCGTTCGGCCACTTGAGTCGTGCTCTCGGGCCGGAGAGGGAGCTCGGCGGAACGCCCAGGATTGCTTCGACGACATCAGCGAGCACGAGCCCGATGCGCAGTGAGAGTACGCCCGCCGGCGGCAGCGGCGGCCGCAGCAACATCCCGAGCCACACGCCACCGGGGGGCGACCGCCACGTCCGGCCGTCGCGGCCCCGCCCCGCCGTTTGCTCCTCGGCGAGCACCACCGTTCCGCCCGGCGCCCCCTGCGCGCCGAGGTCGTGAATGGCATCGAGACTCGAAGGGAGCGTGCGAAACACGCCGCACTGCGGCACGCCCCAGCGCCGCGCCAGGACTGCGGCGGGGATGTCGTCGATCGCTAACCGTGCCACAGCGCGTACGCCAGCGTGAACAGACCGATCGCCAGACAGTAGGGCGCGAACTGATAGAAGCGGCCACGCCGCAGCATGGCAACGAGGAACCGAATCGCGAATACGCCGGAGAGGAACGCCACGATGCAGCCCACGAGCAGGGGGACCGCGCCGACCTGGGCGATGTCGGCAGACGCGTGACGCGCCTCGACGAGCCCGGCACCCGCGATGAGCGGAATCGCCATCAGGAAACTGAAGTCCGCCGCTGCAACCGCGCCGAGGCCAACCCACAGCCCGGATGAAATCGTCGTCGCCGAACGCGAGACGCCAGGAAGCGGAGCAAACGCCTGCGCCAGTCCGATGATGAGGGCACCGCGCGGACTCGGCTGCGACGCACCCTCCGGACCCCGGTGCCGGGTGGACCAGAGACAGGCCGCGGTGACGAGGAATCCCACGCCGGCGGCCCACAGCGATTGGAAGGCGCGCTCGATGAGATGCTCGAGGAAGATCCCGACGAGCCCCGCTGGAATCATGCCGATGATGAGCAGGCCCGCGTAGCGGAGCGCGTCGGGTTGGCGCCGTAGCACCCCGACGACCAGCCGCCAGAAGCGCCGTCCGTACACGACGAGGATGGATCCGAGCGTCGCGACGTGCAGGGCGACTTCCACGAACACGCCGGGCGTGTGCACGCCGGCCACGTGCCCGATGACCGCGAGATGCCCGTCGCTCGAAACCGGCAGAAACTCGGTGAGTCCTTGCACCAGTCCGAGCAGAATGCCCTGCCAGAGAGTCATGCGACCTTTCCCGCGACCAGCGCGATCAATCCGATGACCATCGCGCCTTTGAGGAGCGCGCTCACTCGTTCCACTCTTCCGAGCAACAACAACGTCGCGGCGACGAGCACCGCCATCTGGGCGAGGAGAGCAATCAGAAAGTACGCGCCTCCGTAGCCGGCGTTCCGCGGCAACAGCAGACTCGCCGGCACGAACAGCAGCCCCACGCCGGCCGCCACCACCAGTGCCCGCCGCCGACCCACCGCGATCGGCAGCGTGCGGCGTCCGATCGTCCGGTCGCCGGGCTCATCTTCGGCGTCTTTCACGATTTCGCGCACGAAATGCAGCAGCGCCGCCAGCACCCAGGGAACGACGCCTGCCGCCGGAGCGCCGACTGCGAGCGCACCGTAGAACGGCGGCGAGCCCGCCACGACCGCCACCGCCACATTGCCGACCAGCGGCCTGGGCTTGAGGAGCGGCGAGTAGGCGAACATGACGGCAAGGGCGGCAAGGGCGGCAAGGAATAGCCACCCGCTGACCAAACCCGCGAACGTCAGTCCGAGCAACGCGCCGTCGAACACAATGAGCTCCGCGACGCCGCGCGAGACCTGGCCCGCCGCGAGCGGCCGCGTCCCGGGACGATTGACGCGGTCGGCGGCGACGTCCCGGATGTCGTTCCACGTGTTACCGACGGCGCCGAGCGCGAATCCTGAGATTGCCGCGAAGATCAATTCCTTGGGAAACGCGATCCGGCCCACGGCGATCCATCCACCCGCGAGAACTCCCGCGGCAGCGATCAGCAGATTTGGCGCCCGGATCAGTCGCAGAACCGCTGCCACTACGCGAGGACCTCTTCATACAGCTGCTCGTACAGCGGCACGACGCGGTCGGCGGCAAACTCGAGCGCGCGCGCCGCGGCCGCACGCTTCAAGCGTTCGTGCTCGGCGGGATTCTCCAGCACGTACAGAGCACGCTCGGCCATCGCGTCGACGTCCCCGGGAGGCGCGAGGAACCCGGTCTTGCCGTGCTCGACGACCTCGGGAATTCCTCCCGCAGCGCTCGCGATGACCGGCACCGCACAGGCCATCGCCTCGAGCGCGGCGAGCCCGAACGACTCCGTGGCGGACGGCAGCAAAAACAGATCGCCGCCGCGCAGCACGTCCCCCACGTTCTCGACCTTGCCGAGGAAGCGCACATCCTTGCGGAGGCCGAGGCCATCCACCTGGTGCTCGGCGGCATCGCGGTCGGGGCCATCGCCGACGAGGACCAGCGTGGCGGGGAGCTTCTTGCGCACCGCCGCGAAGATCTTCACAGCGTCGCCCACGCGCTTGACCGGCCGGAAGTTCGAGACGTGCACGAGCACTCGGTGGCCCTTCGGCGCGAGCCGCTTGCGGTCGGCGTCATCGGTGGAGGGATGATAGTCCGTGGTCGAGATGAAATTTGGAATGACGCGCACGTCGCACTGGCCACAGCCGAACGCGCGATACGTCTCGTCGCGCAGGTAGGCGGAAACCGCGGTCACCTTGTCCGACTGCTCGATGGAGAATCTGGTGAGCGTGTAGTACGACGGGTCCTGGCCGACCAGGGTGATGTCCGTGCCGTGCAGGGTGGTGACGATCTTCATGTCCAACTTCTCGTGCAGCAGCATCTGCTTTGCAAGCCACGCGGTGGCGGCATGTGGAATCGCGTAATGCACGTGCATCAGATCGAGCTGCTCGCGCTTGGCGACTTCGTGTTGTTTCACGGCGAGGGCCAGCGCATACGGGGATGACTGCTCGAACAGCGGATACTCGAGCTGGGTGACTTCGTGGAACGTGACGCGCTCCGCGAACCCGCGCAGGCGGAACGGACTCGCGTAGGAGATGAAGTGGATCTCGTGGCCGCGGCGCGCGAGCTCGAGCCCTAGTTCCGTGGCGACGGCGCCCGATCCACCATACGTCGGGTAGCAGGTGATGCCGATTCTCATACCTGGCCGTCTGCCATCAGCCGTCAGCCATCTGGTTCCACCGATCCATGATTTCGTTCGCCAATGTTTCAGGGGATCGGGTCGCATCGAGAGCCCATACCGGAGCCTGCTGACGGCTGACGGCAGATGGCCGATGGCCGAGTTGATTTCGGAACCACGTCTCCTGCCGCTTCGCATAGCGACGGGTCGACACCAGAATCGCGTCTCGCAGCGCACGCTCGGACAACTGCCCGTTCAACATCGCGACGACCTCCCGATACCCGATCCCATCGAGCCCAGCCGCGTCCCCGGCCACGCCGGCAGCCAGCTGCCTCTGTGCTTCGGCGACGAGCCCGGCGGCGAGCATCTGATCCACGCGGGCCCCGAGCCTACGGTGGAGGACCTCACGCGGCACGGTCAGGTGAATGTACCAAGGCCGAAGCGTTCCATGTTCACGGGCCACGCGCTGCCACCACGACAACGCGTGTCCAGTCAGAAGGGCGACCTCGACCGCTCGAGCGGCACGCTGCCGGCCACCGCCGAGAAACGCCTGGTCGAGCCGGCCTGCCCACCGCGCCAGGTCGGAGCCCTCGAGTGATTCGGACCACTGGCGCAGCTGCTCGCGCCGCTGCGGATCGAACGGCGGCTCGCGAAACAGCCCGTCAGCGAGGGCGCGGATGTACAACCCCGTCCCGCCCACCACGATCGGCTGGCGGCCTCCGGAACGCGCTTCCGCAATCCAGCCCTCCGCATCGCGGGCAAATCGCCCCGCGCTGTACCGCTCTCCTGGAGCCACCAGATCCAGGCCCCGATGTGGGACTCGGGCGAGGGTCTCGCGATCGGGCTTCGCGGTCCCGATATCGAGCCCGCGATACACCTGGCGGGCGTCGGCCGAGATCACGGTGATGGGGGTGAGAGCGGCGAGCGCAACCGCGACGGCGGTTTTGCCGACGCCGGTGGAGCCCACAATGACGGGAGTGAGGGGTCGTTCGGTCATTTCACACGCTAAAGCGTGTGCTCGGCAAACATTGTCCTTAAGGACATTGCTGTGCCGAGCCCATCCTTCAGGATGGGGACCTTCCAAATCGACGCTCTAATTCCTCTTTCGGCAGCTGGACCATGGACGGACGCCCATGGACGTCGTGTGCCGGCAACGACGCCGTGAGCAGCCGCACGATCAGCTCGCGCATCTCCCCCGCGTCGAGCGTCTGTCCCGCTTTGATCGCGGCTCGACACGCGTAGGTCGCGGCGAAGCGCTCCAGCCGATTCTGCCAGCCCCCAAATCGCCCGCCGGCGAGATCGGCGACGAGCTCCTGCAGGCAGCGTGCGGCCTCGAAGCGCGGATGCGGGTTTGGGGCCGTGTGCACGACGATGCTGCGGCCGGAGAACGGCTCGATCTCGTAGCCGATCCGCGCCAGCAGCTCCCGATGCGCGTCGATCGCATCGAGCTCGGCGGGCGCGAAGTCGAGCGTGAGCGGCAGCAAGAGACGCTGCGCGGGCGCTCCGTCTCCCGACAGCTGACGCATCACGTCTTCGTACAGCACCCGCTCGTGGGCGGAATGCTGGTCCACGATCGCCACACCGGAATCGGTTTGGAAAAGGATGTAGGTGTCGAAGACCTGCATTAACGGCGCTATTGGGTATCGGCTATCGGCTATCGGGTGATCCGCTCCGAAGAGTTCGAGAGGCATGCCGCCCGGCAGCGTTACTTCCTGGTCTCCTCCGATACCCGATAGCCGATAGCCGGTAGCTCCCAAGGGCGCAGCGGCATCAAGAGGTGCAAGCGCTTCTCTCACAGCTTCCTCAACTACTTTTTCAACGAAAAACTTGTCCCGAAACCGAGCCTCGAGTTTTGCGGGATGCACGTTCACGTCCACGGCGTCGCCGGGAAGATCGAGAAACAGCAGCAGTGAGGGGCGGTCGCCGGGCGCAATGGTCGAGCGATAGCCCGCCTCCGCGGCGCGCAGGATGAACGGATCGCGAATTGGACGGCCGCGGACGAACACGTAGCCCTTCCGCCCTGCCGGGCGGGCCTGCGCGGGACGCTGCGCAAGCCCCGTGACCTCGAGCGGTCCCGCGCGATGCGAGACGGCTAGTAAAGTGTCGGCGAGCTCGCCGCCCCACAGCGCGTGCACTCGGTCGATGAGCCGGTCAGCAGGAGGACAGTCGAGCAACGCGCGGCCGTCGCTCGTCAGCGAGAACGCCACGTCAGGACGGGTGAGCGCGAGCACGGTGAGCGCTTCCACGGCGGCTCGCGTCTCGGTCGCGGTCGCGCGCAAGAATTTCCGCCGCGCCGGCGTGTTGTAGAACAACGCGCGTACCGTGACCGTGCTGCCGCGCTGGCGCGCGGTGTCCTCCGCGCCTTCGAGCTTCCCGCCCGTGACACGGAGCCGCGTCGCGGCCTCACCGTCGCTACACGTCTCGAGCTCGAACCGCGACACCGACGCGATCGCCGGCAGCGCTTCGCCGCGGAATCCGAACGTCGCGACGCCGATGAGATCGGTGGCCGTGCGAATCTTGCTCGTCGCATGACGCTGCAGCGCGAGCTGGGCGTCTTCACGATCCATCCCCGAGCCGTCGTCGCTCACGCGGATCAGCGTCTTGCCGCCGTCCTCCAGTTCGACCCGGACGGCGCGCGCGCCGGCATCGAGGGCGTTCTCGACGAGCTCCTTGACGACCGATGCGGGGCGCTCGACGACCTCGCCGGCGGCGATCTGGTCGGCGACATTGTCCGCGAGGAGCTGGACCCGCGCACGCGCGAGCACGCTCACAACCCCGCGATCTCCCCTCCGAGCACCCAGCCGTGGATTCCGTCGGCACGACGGACTTCGACCCACGGACCATAACCGCGTCCGACGAGGACCGCACCACCCGCCTGGACCGTGGCCGCCGCGCTCGCGCCGCCGTACGGCGCGGTGCGCACCGGGGCGGCGTCGGCGATCACGACGGCCACCGGCTGGTCGCGACGTTGCCACTCGAGCGCGCCGAGGATGAACGCTGTGATCGCGACGGCACCGAACAGCGCGAGGACGAGGCGCCGGCGACCGCCGAAGGCCACCGTCAGCCACAGGAGGACCCAGCCCGCGGCGGCGATGAATCCCCATTCGGTAGGCGTGGCCCAACCCACGAACAGCATCCCCTCGGTCACGGGATCCGGCGGAGGCAACAGCCGCAGCCCACGCCGGATCGCCGGGTCGCGCGGCACCAGGCGTGCGGCCCGAATCCACGCCGCCGTTGCCTTGCCGTCCGCACCGGCGCGATACAGCGTCGCACCAAGGTTGTACCAGTGGGCCGGATCGCCCGGCTCGCGCGCGGCGCGCGCGGCGAATGAATCCGCCGCCGCGCGCAACGCCCCGGCCTCGAATAACGCCTCGGCGCTGGGGGTCTGGGCCTGGGACGCAGTTTGGGCGTGTAGGGGCGCGGCATGCTGCGCCCCGACAATTCCCGCAGTCAACACGAGAATTGTCGTCACCGTCGCGTGCGGCCGCCGCACCACACCCGGTTTTTCGGCGCCCAGAACGCGCAGCACCTGTTCGATTTCAGCCGCGAGCTCCGCAGCATCGCCCAGACGGCGCGGTCCGTACCGCGCGGCCCGTAAGCGGTCGCGCAGGCGTTTCACATGATCGGCGACGGCGCTCTCGACACCGGCGGCGCGTAACGCCTGGGCCAGCCCGTCGCCGTCTCGCGCGAACGGATCTGAGACATGACTCGAAAGCACGGCGAGGAATTCCCGCTCGACGCGCCCCAGCGGCGTCAGTGCGGGACCGGCAGCGACTACCGCTGGTCCCGGGACACGACGCCTGCGCCGACTCGCGACCAGCGCCATGAACGGCGGCCCGAGCAGCAGCGCGAGCCACCCCTGCCATCCGAAGCGCCGGCTCAGGCTGTCGGCCGGACTCTCTCCGTGCGCCGGCAGCAACGCGGGCAGCACGCGTGCCGCGCGCGGCTCGGCGCCGGGTGCGACGGCGAGCGCGCGCGGCGCAGCCGTGGCCACCTCGTAACGGCCGGTGGTGGCATCGAAGTACGGGTAGCGGACTTCGGGCAACACGAAATTGCCCGACGAGTCGGGCACCGCCAGGAAATGAAATGTCTTGCTTCCGGCGATACGCCCGGCGTTCGTCTCCAGACGCATTTCGGTCTGTGCGGGATAGACGCGGAATCCCGTCGGCCATTTGATCGCGGGCTCGGGCGGAGGCCACAACGCCACGTTGCCGACACCACTGATCGTGATCGACGCCTCGACCGGCTCGCCCACACGTGTGCTCGTCGCGTCGATCTGGAGCTCGAGACGCAGCTTCTCGCCGACTACGTTCGTGACAGGATTGGCGGGCGGGAGCGGCAGCACCACGATCGCGATCGAGTCACTGCGCAGGTTATAGCGTTCCTCGCGGCTGAAAAACGAGAACGTGACGGGCAACGCGTATTCCACCGACGCCGGCGGCACGATGACGCGGCCCGGTGCGAGCGGGAACACGACCTGGTGCGCGATGAACAGATCGATCCACCGTCCGCCCACCTGTCGTGAGAGTGCGACCCCGGACGATGTCGCCGCTGGATAGGCCCACACCCCTTCCGGCGTGACGAGCGTCAGCAGCGGCGGCCGTCGCATGCGCTCACCCAGATCGCGGGGAATCCAAGCCGCGGCGATCAGGTCCACCTGCTGACCGGC
>QHUF01000123.1 GCA_003221075.1 Gemmatimonadota bacterium | reverse complement strand
CTGCTGCGCCCGCAGCTGCAGCTCGCGTACCGTCGTACGGACCGACCGCCCCCCCGTTGCCCCGTCGATCGCGACTTCCGTCATATCGCGCGAGCCCACGATCGCGAAACCGTTCAGAGGCGGGAGCATGATCTCGACGGGATCGGCCGCGCGGGTCTGCGCGCGGATCGTCAACATCAGCTCTTCACCTACGCGGAGATGCGTGCGATCCACGCTGGCCGTCACCTCG
>QHUF01000122.1 GCA_003221075.1 Gemmatimonadota bacterium | reverse complement strand
CAGCCGGACGACTTCGTTGCGGCGGATCTCCGGCTCGACGCGAAACGCGCCCGATGCGAGCAGCGCGAGCAGGCGCGGCCCGTAGGCGCTCAGCCGGAAGAAATGGTTGCGTTCCTTCGTGGCCACGAGCTCGAGCGTGGGGTGCTCGATGCAGCGGCCGTTCACGATCTGCGCGCCTTGCTTGAACTCCTCGCAGCCGGTGCAGTAGAGGCCCTCGTAGTCCGTCACGAACAGGTCGTCGGCGCGCCGCTCCTGGATGCGCTCGAGCAGCGCCACCACAGCGCGGATGTGGCGCGGCTCGGTCGTACGGATCCAATCGTCATTGCTGCAGAGCAGCCGCCGCCAGTAGTCGGCGAACGTCGTGGTCATCCGATCGACCCACTCGCGCGGCGTGACGCCGGCGCGCTCGGCGGCCTGGATGACCGACTGGCTGTGCTCGTCCATTCCCATGAGAAAATGCACCTGGTCGCCGCGCAGCCGGTGATAGCGGGCGATACAATCGGCGCCAACTTTCTCCAGGGCGTGCCCGAGGTGGGGATCGCCATTGGAGTAATCGATGGCGGTGGTGAGGTAGAACTTCTGGCCCGGCACTTAGAGCCGCAGCTGCTCGAGGGCGACCACCCGCGTCTCGCCCGCTTCGGAGCGAAGCGTGACGCGCTCGCGGAAGATGTCCACGGAGATCACGCGCTCGGTTCCCTCTGCGGTCTTGACCGTCTTCCCCTCTTTTGGGAAGCGTTTGCGCTGTTGGACGTAGAAGTCATGCTCGTAGTGCAGGCAACAGAGCAGGCGGCCGCAAGGACCGGAGATCTGCACAGGGTTGAGCGACAAGCCCTGCGCCTTCGCGAGGGACAGGCTGACCGGCTTCCCCTCCGGCAGCCAGCTCGAGATGCAGAGCTGGCGGCCGCAGCGCCCGATGCCGTCGAGGCGCTTGGCCTCGTCGCGCGCGCCGATCTGCCGCAGCTCGATGCGCGTGCGAAACAAACCCGCGAGGTCGCGCACCAGCGCCCGGAAGTCCACCCGCTGCTCGGCGGTGAAGTAAATCGTGAGCTTGCGCTTGTCCCATTGCCATTCCGCATCGGAGACTTTCATCGGGAGGTTGTGCTGGCGCACGCGATCTCGCACCGTGCGCCGCACCTCTTCTTCATTGAGGCGCAGCTCGCTCGCGATCCTACGGTCTTCGGCAGTAGCGACGCGGAGGACCGATTTCAGGGGCTCGGGGCTAGGGGCTGGGGGTTTGGGAAGTCCCGAGTCCCCAGCCCCCAGCCCCGAACCCCCGGCGCAGGCGCCACACCGCTGACATTTTTTTGCCGCCACACTACCCAACGCCGAGACCACGCCGAAGTCCTGTCCGCGCTCTACCTCGACAATCACGGGAACGTCGAGGCGAAGCGGGGAGGTGTCTTCGGACGGCCAGGTGAAGTATTCTCGGCGGTTCCCTTTGAACCGGACTTCCAAGACACTCGTCAATTCACTTCTCGGTTAGCGCACCCATGGAAAGGTACTTTTCTTCGCGCCGTTTGAGGAGCTTATCGGTCTTGAGCCTGCGAAGCTGACCGAGATGCCGCTGCAGCGCGTCGCCGAGCGCCGCGGCCGCCGCCTCGGGATCGGAATGGGCGCCGCCCGGCGGCTCGGGGATGATCTCGTCGATCACGCCGAGGTTCAGCAGGTCCTGGGCCGTGATCTTGAGTGCCTCGGCGGCGCGCTCGCGCTGGCTCGCATCCTTCCAGAGGATGGCCGCGCACCCCTCGGGGGAAATCACCGAATAGACGGAGTTCTCCAACATCAATACCCGATCGGCGAGGCCCACGGCGAGCGCACCGCCCGAACCGCCTTCGCCGATGACCGCGGTGACGATCGGCGTCGCCAGCGATGCCATTTCGATCAGGCTGCTGGCGATCGCTTCGGCTTGGCCCCGCTCCTCGGCGCCGAGTCCCGGATACGCACCGGGCGTGTCCACGAGCGTGATGACCGGCGCCCCGAACTTCGCCGCGAGGCGCATCAGCCGCATCGCCTTTCGATAGCCTTCGGGATGCGCCATCCCGAAGTTGCGGTACAGGTTTTCCTTGGTGTCGCGCCCCTTTTGATGTCCGATAACCATCACGCTGCTCCCGTCCAGCCGCGCCCAGCCGCCCACGATCGCCGGGTCGTCGCGGAACAACCGGTCGCCGTGGAGCTCGACGAAGTCGGTGAAGACGGTGTTGACGTAATCGAGGGGATAGGGGCGCCGAGGATGGCGGGCGACCTGGACGCGCTGCATGGGCGTCAGATTGCGGTAGATCTCGGCGCGCAGCTTCGCGAGCTGCTGCTCCAGCGGCCGCAGGTTCTTGGCGAGATCGGCGTTTTCCCCGGCGACGCGCTTGAGCTCCTCGATCTGTTTTTCCAGTTCGAGCAGCGGCTTTTCAAAGTCCAGCGTATGTGTCGCCAATCGATTCCCGCCGTAGTGGATTCAGTCGTGGTGAATTCAGTAGGGGCGCAGCATGCTGCGCCCCTACACAAACCCTTCACCACCCCCTGCTCAAACCAATCACAATCCTACGCCCGAACTAGGGTTACCGCCTCTGGGCCCAGCAAATCCCGCAGGGCGGCCAGCAGGTCGTCCGCCGCGTCCACCCGGAACGCGCGGCTGCGCAGGCGTACCGTGCTGCCGTTCTCGTCCCTTTCCTTATTACCGTTCTCGCCCCGCCATTCGATAAATACCGGCGTCGGCCCGGGGTGCGCGGCGCACAGCGCGGCAATCGCGCGCGTGGTCTCCGGCTGGGGACGGCTCGCTGCCGTCCACCGCAGCGCCACGCCGATCGCCCCACTCGGCCGCAGGTCGTCGAGCGCCCGGGCGCTCTCGACGATGAACGGTGCCTGCTCCTCGCCCTGATCGCGCGCGATGTATCCACCCGTGATCAGGTACGCACCGTCGGCGTGAATCACGCCGTTCAGCTTGGCCCAGGCCTCGGGGAACACCAACGCCTCCGCCGCGCCGTGAAAGTCCTCGAGCGTGAGGCGCGCGTATTCCGCCCCCGTCTTCTTGGAGGTCTGCCGCTTCACCACGGTGACGACCGCCGCGACGGTCACCTTCTGCGGGCTCCACATGCCCAGCGTCGCCGTCGTGCGGGTCCCAAAAAGCTCCACCTCGGCGCGGTACTTGGCGAGGGGGTGGCCGGAAATGAAGAAGCCGAGCACGGTCTTTTCACGGGTCAGGCGCTCATGTTCAGGCCACGGGGGGACGTCTGGAAGAGTACTGGTCGGTGGGGCGGCCGGCGCGTCCTCCCCGAACAGGGCGTGCTGTCCGGTGAACCGTTCGTCCTGGCGTACCTGCGCTTCGCTGAAGGCGTGATCGAGGGCGGCGACCAGCTGGGAGCGCTCGCCGCCGAGCGAGTCGCAGGCGCCCGAATCGATCAGCGATTCGATGACGCGCTTGTTGCAGAGCCGCAGGTCGATGCGGTCGCACAGCTCCACGAGCGAGCGATAGGGCGCCTCGCGTCGACCCGCGATGATCGAGGCGATCGCGCCCTCGCCGACATTCCGCACGGCGCCCAACCCGAATCGGATGCGCTGGTCCCCGACGACCGTGAACTTGTAGCCCGATTCGTTCACGTCGGGCGCCAGGACCTGCAGGTCGAGCTCGCGCGCCTCGTTGATGTATTGTACGACCCGATCGGTGTTGCCGATTTCCGACGACAGCAGCGCCGCCATGTACTCCGCGGGATAGTACGCCTTGAACCACGCCGTCTGGTAGGAAAGGATCGAGTAGGCGACGGAGTGGGACTTGTTGAAGCCGTAGCGGCCGAACGTCTCGATCTGCGCGGCGATCTCTTCGACCGCCTTCTTGGCGTGACCGCGCGCGATAGCCCGCTTCACGAAGTTGCCCAGCTCCTCCTGAATCAACTCCTTGATCTTTTTCCCCACCGCCTTGCGCAGCACGTCGGCTTCCGCGAGCGAGTAGCCGGCCAGCGCGCTCGCGATGCGCATCACCTGCTCCTGGTAGACGATCACGCCGTACGTGGGCGCGAGGATCTCCTCGAGCGCCGGATGCGGATAGCGAACTTTCTCGCGGCCGAGCTTGCGGTTGATGTAGACGAGGTACATCCCGGTATCGAGCGGACCGGGGCGGAGCAGCGCGTTCGTCGCGACGAGATCGTCGAAGCAATCGCACTTCATGTTGCGCAGGCAGTCGGTGGCGAGCGGCGATTCAAACTGGAAGATGCCGGCCGTGCGCCCCGCGCGCAGCAGCTCGTAGACCTTGGGGTCGTTCAGGTCGGGCCGTTCGAGGTCGATGGTCACGCCGTGACGCTCGACCACCATCTGCGCGGCGTCATGCAGGACGGTCAGCGTCTTCAGGCCGAGCAGATC
>QHUF01000227.1 GCA_003221075.1 Gemmatimonadota bacterium | reverse complement strand
AACCTCGGCGACCTCTCGCCGCGCGCCGCCGACACACTGAAGCGGGTGGCGGTGGTCGCCGCCGAGGACACCCGCCACAGCAAACCGCTGCTCCAGCACGCCGGCTCGCACGCCGAGCTGATCAGCTTCCATGAGCATTCGTCAGACCGGGCCCTCGAACGCATCCTGCGCATCCTTACAGACGGGCGGGACGTCGCGTTCATCACCGACGCCGGCACGCCGGTGATCAGTGATCCGGGGGTCGCGCTCGTCGCGGGTGCTCGGGAGCGGGGGATTCAAGTCGTAACCGTTCCAGGTCCGACCGCCGTGGCTGCGAGCCTGTCTGTATCAGGCATCGGAGGCGACCGCTATTTATTTCTCGGTTTCCTTCCCCGTAAAGGGAGCGACCGCCGCCGTTTTCTCTTGACCGCCGCTCAATCTGAGTGGACCGTCGTGATCTTCGAGGCACCCAATCGCGTCACGCAACTCCTCGCCGATCTGGCCCAGGTGTGTGGTCCTGAACGGCAGGCAGCCGTCTCTCGAGAATTGACGAAGGTGTTCGAGGAAACGCGTGCGGGGACGTTGCAGGAATTGTCAGAACACTATGCAGAGGCTCCCGCGCGGGGCGAGGTTACAGTCGTGCTCTCCGGGACGGGCAAGCAGCATGTCGAGGAACCACCCCCCGATCCCGGCGAGCGCGCCAAGGCTCTTCTCGCGGAAGGCTTGTCGCGGAAGGATGTGGCTCATCGACTGGCGGAAGAAACCGGAATTTCACGGAATGCGGCGTATCGGCTGGTTAGCGAATTATGAAGAGACTGTTTCTCGTGCTGTTATTGATGCTTCCGGCCGTCCGGCCGTCCGGCCGTCCGGCCGCCAGTCTCACCATCGGTCGCCTGCACTACGACGGCGGCGGCGATTGGTACGCGAATCCCTCGAGCCTGCCGAACCTGCTGACCGCGTTGCGCCAGCGGACGACGTTGCCGGTCGCCGATCGGGAGCGCGTCGTGACGCTCACCGGGCCGGAGCTGTGGGACGTCCCTTACATCTATATGACGGGGCACGGCAACGTGCATTTCTCCGACGTCGAGATCCGCAACCTGCGGCGCTACCTGGAGCAGGGCGGGTTTCTGCACGCCGACGACAATTACGGCATGAACGCGTCGTTCCGGCGCGAGATCGCGCGCGTCTTTCCGGACCATCCGCTGGTTGAAGTGCCATTGACGCATCCGGTTTACAACCTCGTGTACGCCTTCCCAAAGGGGATTCCCAAGATCCACGAGCACGACGGGCTGCCCGCGCAGGGCTTCGGCATTTTTTTGGGAGACCGGCTTGTCGTATACTACTCCTATCAGTCGGACCTCGGGGACGGGTGGGAAGATCCCGATGTCCATCACGATCCCCCTGAGCTGCATGAGGCGGCGCTGCGAATGGGTGTGAACCTCTTCACGTATGCGGTGAGCGGGACCAAATGACCGAGACGGCGCGCCGGCTGCGTCGCCTGGGGGCGCCCCACGCACGCGCGCGCGCGCTCGCCGTGGTGCTCGGCGGCCTGGGGGCGGCGCTGGCCGCGGCCGCGCTCGGGCTCGCACTGTCACCCGCGGTGTCGGGAGTAACTCTCGCCTGGGCCCTCATCGTGGCGAGTGCCGGAGCGGCGGCGTGGGCGGTGTTGCGCACGCGCCATGAAGCCGACGCGCCCGCCTTGGGCAGGCTGATCGAGAGCGCCGCCGGCGGGCGGGCCGGCAGCATCGTCGGAGTTGTCAGCCCAACGGCGGGGACGGGCACCGGCTCGAGTGCGGCGTTGCTGCTCGCTGCCGATACACGCGCCGCAGCGGTGGTGTCGTTCGCGGCGCCAGACGTCGCGAGCGCGATGCGCCGCACGACGCTGCGCCGCATCTCGTACGGTACGGGTGCGGCCGTCACCGGCGTTCTGCTCTTCCTCGCCGGCTCGCCGGCCTCGGGCCGCGCCGCGGCCTTCTGGCATCCGCTGCGCACCTGGCGGGACGCGCGGGCGCCGGTGCGGCTGGTGGTGGACCAGCGGACGGTGCGACGCGGCAGCAGCGTGACGGCGACGATCACGGTACCCGGCGCGGTGCGCGTGACGCTCTGGATCCGCGGGCCTGGTGAGCCGTGGAAACCGCAGCTGCTGGCCCTCGACGCGAACGGCTCCGTGGTTCAGCATGTCGGCCCGATCGAATCCGACCTGTACCTCCGTGCGTCGAGCGGCGGACGCAGCACCGCCGAAATCAAGATCGACGTCGCGCTGCCGGCGTTTCTCGCCGACCTCGGGCTCACCGCTCGCTTTCCTTCATATCTCAATCGCTCCGACGAGCCGTTGCTGGTGGGGCCGGACGTCATTCCACTGCCCGCCGGTACCATTGTCCTCACGAGCGGAAGCGCGAGCGTACCGCTGGCGAGTGCCGCCTGGACGCTCGAGTCGCGCGTCGAGCCGCTGCACATCGCCGGGACACGGATCGACGGCCGGTTCACGCCCCCGGCGAGCGGCACGTGGCGGTTGCGCGCGCTGAGCGCCGACGGTTCTGCACTCGAGGGAGTCGCGCCGGAGCTGCACCTGCTGATCGTTCCCGACTCGGCGCCGATCGTCATGTTGCCGGTCCCCGGCCGCGACACGACGCTGCCGATTTCCTTGCATCAGCAGCTCGTCGCCGATATCCGCGACGATCACGGCATCACGAGGGCTTACGTCGTGAGCTGGCGTGTGAGCCGCACGGGCCGCGTCGGCGAGGCGGTGCGGGAGTCGCTCGACGTGAGCGGAGTCGGCGATCGAGCGATCGTGCAGGGGCGGCTCGATGCCGAGCAGCGCGGTCTCCTGCCCGGCGACACGCTGCGGCTCTATGTCGAAGCGTTCGACAATGCACCTACGCCGCATAGCGGGCGCAGCGCCGAGATCGCGTTGCGGTTGCCCAGCATGGAAGAGTTGCGCGCCCAGGCCCGCGAGGCGGCGCATGCCGTCGCGAGCGCGGCTGATTCGGTGTCGGCGGCGCAACGCGAGCTCAGCGACCGGACGCGCGATCTCGCCCAGGAGCGGAGCCGGGATCCGGACGGTCGGCCGGCCGGACGGCCTGACGGCCGGGCGGGGACTCAGCAGAACGGCGCGATGTCATTCCAATCGACGCAGCGCGCCGAGGAAATCGCGCGCGATCAGGCCGCGATGTCGCAGCGCGTGCAGGAGCTCGCGCAGGCGGTCGAGGAAATTGCCCGCGCCGCCAAGGCGGCGGGCGTGGACGACAGCGCGTTCCAAAACCGCTTGCGTGAAGTGCAGGAGCTGCTGCAGCGGGCGCTGACGCCCGAGCTCGAGCAGCGGCTGCGCGAGCTGCAGGAAGCGCTCGCGCGGCTCGATCCCGAGGCGACCAGACAAGCCCTCCAACGCCTCGCCGAAGCGCAACAGGAGCTGCGGCGTGAGCTCGAGCGGAGCCAGGAGCTGTTCAAGCGCGCCGCGCTCGAGGGCGAGCTGGCGTCGCTCGCCAAGGACGCGGAGGACCTGCAGCGTCGGCAGGCCGAATGGAACAAGGACGAGGCGCAGCATCCCGACTCGGCGGCAGCGGCCGCCGAGCGCGATCTGGCGACGGCCACCGACTCGCTCGCCCGCGGTGTGGAGCGCGCCGGGCAAACCGTCCCGCTGCAGCAGTCGCAAGCCGCGGCGCGCCGCGCGCAGGGCGCGATGCAGGAAGCGGCGAACGCCGCGAGCCAGCGGGATTCACGCGGCGCCCGGGCGTCGGGACAGGAAGCCGCCGACTCGCTGGCGCAGCTGCCGAACGCGCTGCGGCAACGGCGCGACTCGCTGGCCTCCGCCTGGAGGCAGGAGACGCTGGACGCGCTCAATCGCGCGCTTGCGGAAACGGCGGCGCTCGCCCGCCGCCAGCAGGAAGTCGCCGACGCGCTGCGCGACGGCGAAGCCGGCGCTGCGACCCGCGCCCGCCAGGCCGCCGTCGAAGAAGGGACGCATGCCATCGAGCAGGAGATTGACGCCGCGGCCGGACGGCACGCGCTGGTCTCACCGCAGCTGGAGGCCGCGCTCGGGTACGCGCAGAATCAGATGAAGCAGGCGCGCGAGCAACTCGAGCAGGGCGATCCCAGTCCCGCGACCGCCGCGCCCTTCGCCGAGCAGGCACTCGACGCTCTCAACGCGACGGCGCACGCGCTCGTGCGGACCGCGGAGCGCGTCGCCGGGGCGCAGTCGGGATCCGGGTTCCAGGAAGCCCTCGAGCAGCTCGCCCGCATGGCGCAACAGCAGCAGGGCATGAACGGCGACGCGCAGGGGTTGCTCCCGATGATGGGCGCGAGCGGCGACGCGGTGATGCAGCGGTTGCGTGAGCTTGCCGGCCGCCAGCGCCAACTGGCCGAACAGCTCGAGCGGCTGCAGGCGGGCGGCGATGCCGGTGCGGCTGGCGCCCTCGCCCAGGAAGCCCGCGAGCTCGCCCGGCAGCTGGAAGCGGGGCGGCTCGACCGCCGCACGATCGAACGGCAGGAGCGCCTCTACCACAAGCTGCTCGACGCTGGCCGCAGTCTGTCGGGAGACGAGCCCGATGAGCAGAAGGAGCGTACCAGCCGTTCGGCGACGGGTGACAGTGTCCACATTCCAGGCGCACTCCTCCCGGGCGCGACCGGCACGGGTCCGAAAGTCCGCTACCCCACCTGGGACGAGCTGACCGGTCTGACGCCCGAGCAGCGGCGCATGGTGCTCGAGTACTTCCGCCGGCTCAATGAGCAGAAGCATTAGGCTCGCGCTCGGCCTCATCGTCGCACTGCCGGCGCTGGCTCGGGCTCAAGCCATCGGGCCCGGCTTTGAGCTGGAACGCTCGGGCCGCTACGTCGATGCCGCGTCCGTGTACTTCACGACGATCCGCAGCGATCCGACGAACATCCCGGCGCTCCTCGGGCTCGAGCGGACGCTGTTCGTCTTGAGCCGCATGTCCGAACTGCTGCCGCTCGTGCAGAACGCGCGTGCGCGCCAGCCCGAGAGTCCGGCGCTGCGCAGTCTCGAGCTGCGGGTGTACGCGGCGTTGAACGAACCCGATTCGCTCGAAGCGATCGCGCGCCGCTGGGCGGCGAGCGCGCCGCAGAGCGAGGCGCCTTATCGTGAATGGGGTCTGGCGCTCGCCGATCGCCGCATGTGGGACGAGGCGCGGCGCGCGTTCCTCGTCGGCAGACGGGCGCTCGGCGGCGACGGCACGCTCGCGATCGAGCTGGCGGAGCTGGAACAGCGCGTGGGGAACTGGGACGCGTCGGCGACGGAATGGGGGCGCGCGGTCACGCGCTTGCCCGACGTCGAGCCGAACGCCGCGAGCCAGCTCGCCGATGCGCCCGCGCCGATGCATGACCGCGTGGCACGCGCCCTCACGGCACCCGGCGCCTCCGTGCGCGCCCGCCGCCTGGCTTCGGAGGTCCTGCTCACCTGGGGACAGCCGAACGAAGCGTGGGCTGCGATGGAGCCGACGCTGGCCCCAGCCGACACGGAGGCGCCGACCGCGTTGCGGCGTTTCGTCGATCTCGCCGGCGCGCTCACGACCCGGGACGGCCATCGCGTGCGCGGCCTCGCGCTGGCGCGCTGGGCGGACATGATGCCCGGTTCGACCGGCGGACGCGCGCGTGCGGAAGCGGTGCGCGAGCTGCTCGACGGCGGTGACAAGGCCGCCGCGCGGCGCGTGCTCGAAGCGCATGCGGACTCGAACGGCATCGCCCAGGCCGCGCTCATCCACCTCCTGATCGCCGACAACCAGCTCGACATCGCCGAAGAGCGGCTTTCGGCGCCGGCCACGGCGATCACCGCGGACGACCGCGCCACGCTGCGGCTCGCGCTGGCCCGGGCGCGAGTCGGCCGCGGCGAGCTGGACCGCGCCGCGGCGGCGCTGGGCGACGACTCGAGCGTGGCGGCGATCGCGCAACGCGGCTGGATCGAGCTGTATCGCGGCAACCTGAAGAACGCGATGGAGGCGTTCCGCCTCGCGGGTCCCTATGCCCTGGACCGCGCCGCCGCGACCGACCGCACGGCGATGATGGCGCTCTTGCAGCGCATTCAACAGGAATCGAGCCCGGACCTCGGCGCCGCGTTGCTCACCCTGGCGCGCGGCGATTCGGTCGCGGCTATCGCGGCACTGCGCCGGGCCGCGGCCCGCCTGCCGGAGCAAGGCGGACGGCTCGAGGTGCTTTTGATCGCGGGCCAAGTCGCGGCGCAGAAGGGCGGCGATCAGGAGCTCACGGCAACCGCGTTGTTCGATGAAGTCGTGCGGACGGGCGGCGAAGGGGCCGCACCTCCCGCGGCCGAGCTCGAGTGGGCGCGGCTGCTGGTGCGGACCGGCCGGGCAGCGGAGGCGATCCCGCACCTCGAGCATTTGATTCTCACGTATCCGAACAGCGCTTTCGTCCCGGAGGCTCGGCGGGTGTTGGAGCGGGCGAAGGGAGCGATTCCGAAGTCATGAAGCGGCGAGACTTCGTGGGGCGGATGGGCGGATGGGCGGCGGGGGCCTGGCTGGGTCGGCTGCCCATCCGCCCATCGGCCCATCCGCCCGTCATTCCGTCGCTCTTAGTCCCGATGGACGACGCGCAAACCGACCACCTCAAAGCGTATGGTCTCACATATAAAGCAATCCAGGCCGGTCTCAAGGCGGAGTGGCTGCTCAACTATCGCGGCGGATCGTTTCTCATTCCCGATCTCGACGCGCTGCGGCGGGACGCGGCCCTCAACGGCATCCGCACGGAGCCGGTCGACAGCGCGATGACCACGGTCCGCGGCGAGATCGAGGCCAGCAACATGGATGCGGTGCCGCTGGAAAAGGCGCCCAAGGTCGCCGTGTACGCGCCGCCCAACGCCGCGCCCTGGGACGACGCGGTCACGATGGCGCTGCAGTACGCCGGCATCCCGTTTACGAAGATCTGGGATCCCGAAGTGATGAACGGGTCGCTCAAGGACTACGACTGGCTCCACCTGCATCACGAAGACTTCACCGGCCAGTACTCGAAGTTCTTCCTGATCTACTCCGGGATGTCGTGGCTCGCGGAGATGGTGCAGCGCAACAGCGACACCGCCAAGCGGCTCGGCTTCCAGACCGTGCCGGACCTCAAGAAAGCGGTGGCGCGGAGCATTCATTCGTACGTCGGCAACGGGGGCTTTCTGTTTGCCATGTGCACGGCGACCGAGACGATCGACCTCGCGCTCGCGGCGCACAATGTCGACATCGCCGCCACGTTCGCGGACGGCACACCGCTCGATCCCGATGCCGATGCGAAGCTCGATTGGAGCCAGGCGTTCGCGTTCACGGGCGGGCACATCGAGACCAATCCGCTCGTGGCGAGCTTCTCCGATATCGACGGCCACCAGGTGAACGGCGGCGCGCGGCGCCAGCCGCTGGGCGCGTTCAAGCTGTTCAACTTCAGCGCCAAGATCGATCCGGTGCCCACCATGCTCGTGCAGAACCACCGCCAGGTGATTCCCGATTTCTACGGTCTGACGACGTCGTTCAATCGCAATCGTCTGAAGCCCGGCGTCACCATCCTCGCCGAAGAGGAAGGCGCCCCGTGGGTGAAATACGTTCACGGCGATCTGGGGAAGGGAACATGGACCTTCTTCGGCGGGCATGATCCCGAGGACCCGCAGCACCAAATCGGCGATCCCGCGACCGATCTCTCGCTGCATCCGCACTCGCCAGGCTATCGCCTGATTCTGAACAACGTCCTGTTTCCCGCCGCCAAAAAGCGCGAGCTCAAGACGTGAGTGTCGAGCGCCTGACGGCGGCCGCGCGCACCCTCCTGCAGGAAGAGATCGCGGCGGCCCACGGGCGCGAGGTGTCGTTCGTGGTGCGCGCCGATCCCAACGGCACGCTGACCGACGCGCGCGTCGTCGCGCGCGGCACGATCGACGCCGTGCTCGCGCTTCCCGGGGTCGCGACGCGCGGCGAAATGCTGATCCACAATCATCCCAGCGGCTTCCTCGAGCCCTCGGGCGCGGATCTGCACGTCGCCGCGCGCCTGCACGATGAAGGGGTCGGGTTCGGGATCGTCAACAACGACGTCTCGACGCTCTACGTGGTGGTCGAATGCCCGCGCGCGCGGAGCGTCACACGCCTCGACTCCCTCGAGGTCGCGAATCTCCTCACCGAGTCCGGCCCCGTGGCACGCGTCCTGGGCACGAGCGCGTTCGAGGACCGGCCCGGCCAGCGTGACATGGCGGCCTACATCGCCGACGCCTACAACGACGGCGGGATCGCGCTGCTCGAGGCGGGAACGGGCGTCGGCAAATCGTTCGCGTATCTCGTGCCGGCGCTCGAGTGGGCGCGCCTCAACGGCGAACGCACCATCGTGTCGACCAACACGATCAACCTGCAGGAGCAGCTCGTCGGCAAAGACCTGCCGATCCTGTCGCGCGCGTTCTCGACCGGCGAGCGCGCCGTCACGTTCGCGTTGCTCAAAGGCTGGCGGAATTATCTCTGCCTCTCGCGCCTGGAGCAGGCCCGCGCGGGGCAGGAGTCGCTGTTCGACGAAGGGCGCGGGGCCGAGCTCGAGGCCATCGCGGGATGGGCCGAACGGACCGCCGACGGCAGTCTCTCGGACCTTGTCGAGGAGCCGTCCAGCGATGTGTGGGATGCCGTCGCCGCGGAGTCGGATCTGTGCACGCGTCTCAAGTGCCCGCACTTCGATCGTTGCTTCGTGTTTGCGGCGCGGCGGCGCGCCGCGGAAGCCGATGTCGTCGTCGTGAATCACCATCTGCTCGCCTCGGACCTCGCGGTGCGGATCGCGTCGGACAACTGGCAGGAGGCCGCCGTGCTCCCGCCGTATCGACGGCTGGTCCTCGACGAGGCCCATCATCTCGAGGACGTCGCCGCCCATCACCTCGGCACGCAGGTCAGCATGCTCGGCGTGCAGCGATTGCTCGGCCGGCTCGAGCGCAACGGCCGCGGGCTGTTGCCGACGCTCGCCGCCGAGCTCGGCACGCACGACGATCTACTGGCATCGGCGAGTCGAGATCTGTTGACGCGGAGCGTGCTCGATGCGTTGGTCGCCGCGCGCCGCTGGGCCGACGAGCTGTTCGGCCGGCTCGCGCGCCGGCTCGACACCGAGCAGGCTGCGACACCGGTGCTGCGGCTCACCGATTCGTTCGCGGCCGATGGGGTCTGGCGCGAAGGACTGGACGTCGCCCTCGACAATCTGCTCGTCGCGTTCAGCAAGCTGCGCGATGGGGTGGAGACGATCGCCGACCGGCTGTCGATCGACGATCCCGCCGAGATGCGCACGCGGTTGATTGGAGAACTGCGTGGAGTCGTCCGTCGGCTCGATGCAGCCGCGGAGGGCCTGAAGGCAACCTTGCACCCGGTCCGACCGTCCGGCCGTCCGACCGTCGGACCGTCCGTCAGATGGATGGAACGCCGCGGCCGTCGCACTCCGAACCTGACGCTGTCCGCCGTGCCGCTCGATCTGGCGCCGGTATTGAAGGAAGCGTTGTTCGACCGCGTCGAGACGGTCGTCCTGACGAGCGCGACACTCGCGGCCGGCGGCGAGTTCACGTTCCTCGAGGAGCGGCTCGGCCTCTCGCTCCCGCCCTCGCGGGTGACGGTGCGCGAAATCCTGCCGTCGCCGTTCGACTTCGGGGCCCAGTGCGTCTTCGGAATCCCGACAGACATCCCGGAGCCGCGCGATGACGAATCGGGACACGGCGCCGCGGTCGCGCGCGTGCTGCTCGAGCTCGCGCACGCGTCCGACGGCGGCATCTTCGCGTTGTTCACGAGCCATGTCGCGTTGCGCCGCACGGCGGATTCGATCCGCGGGCAGGGGCAGGTGGGCGCGCGCTGGCCGCTGCTCGTCCAGGGAGAGGGTCAGCGCGATCAGCTACTGCGCCGCTTCCGCGATGCCGGCTCGGCGATCCTGCTCGGCACCGATTCCTTTTGGGAAGGCGTGGATGTCCCGGGCCGGGCCCTGCGCGTGCTCATTCTGGCGAAGCTCCCGTTCAAAGTGCCGAGTGAGCCGCTAACCGCGGCGCGGCTGGAGCGTCTCACGGAAGCCGGTGTGGACGGCTTCAGCCACTATCTGGTTCCGCTCGCGGCGCTCAAGTTGAAACAGGGATTCGGACGGCTCATCCGCACCAAGTCCGACGTCGGGGCAGTCGTCTTGCTGGACCGGCGAGTCGTCACCAAACGTTATGGGGCAACGATGCTCGAGGGGCTGCCGCCGGCATCCAGGGCGATCGGTAACTGGCCGGATGTCCGCCGCGAGCTGGAAGAGTTCTTCGCGATGCACAGTATCGGTACGCCGCCGCCGTCACGGAGCTAGATTAGAGCAGTCTGCCATCAGCCGTCTGCCGTCAGTGTGATGGCTGATCGCTGACGGCAGATGGCCTCTTACCAGAACGAGGGAGAGTTGGGCTTGGGAGGATTCAGTAAGCGAGTCAGCGCGCTCCCCACCTACCCGATGGCGGAGCTGCCGGCGATCAAGCGGCGGCTGATCGAGCAGGGCGTGGATCTGATCGACGTCGGGGCAGGGGACGCGGACTTCCCGCCGCCTGACGTCGCGGTGAAGGCGCTCACTCGCGCAGTGCAGGACCCCACCATGAGCCGCTACGCGTTTCAGCTGGGCCTCGCGGCGTTTCGCGACGCCGCGGCGGGCTACATGCAGCGGCGCTTCGGTGTGAGCGTCGATCCGTACAAAGAGCTGCATCCGCTGCTGGGCTCCAAAGAAGGCATCGCCCACCTTGCGACGGCCGTGTTGAATCCCGGCGACGTCGCGATCGTGCCGGTCCCGGGCTACGCCGTCTATCATGGTGGCACCGTCCTCGCCGACGCCGAGCCCTATCTCTATGATCTGACGCCGCGCACCGATTTCCTGCTCGAGCTGGAAGAGATCCCAGCCGACGTATTAAAGCGCGCCAAGCTCGTTTACCTGAACTACCCGAACAATCCGACGGCTGCGGTGGCCCCGCGCGAGTATCTCGAGCGCACGATCGCTGCCTGCAGGAAACACGATCTCGTGCTCGCGTACGACAATCCCTACTGCGAGATTACGTTCGACGGCTACGTCGCGCCGTCGATTTTCGAAATCCCGGGCGCGATGGACGTCGCGGTCGAGTTTCATTCGTTGTCCAAGAGTTTTTGTATGACGGGCTGGCGGCTGGGGTGGGCGGTGGGTCGTGCCGATCGGATCGCCGCATTGGCGCGCGTGAAAAATTACGTGGACACCGGCGCCTTCCTCGCGGTGCAGGCGGCGGGCGCCGAAGTGCTGAAGCAGGCGGAGCGCATCGCCGCAGGCTACGCCGCGCAGTTCAAGGAGCGGCGCGACGCGATCATTCCGGTGTTGCGCGCCAACGGGTTCGACATCGAGCCACCGCGCGCCACCTTGTACCTCTGGATCCCGTTGCCCGAAGGGCTGCGCTCGGCGACCTTCCAGAAGCGGGCGCTCGAGGATGTCGGCGTCGTGACATTGCCCGGCAGCGCGTTCGGCGCGGGCGCGGAGGGATTTTTCCGTATTGCGTTGACCGTCCCCGCGCCTCGACTCATCGAGGCAACGGAGCGGTTGGGAAAGGTGCTTGCCACTGTTTGATCGTCTGGTAGCGCGCCAACCGACCGGCCGCGTGTGGTTGATCACCGCGGTAATCCACGTCGTCGCCCTGACTCTGTTTTTCACGGTGCAATGGGCGCCGCCGTGGCGCAGAGGGGTGTCCGTGCCGCCTGCGGAGCGTGAAATGGGCGACACCCTGATGTTCATCCTGGGAACCGGTGAAGTGCGCGCCAAGGGTCCGACCGTGCGGACGACGCGTCGTGAGCCGGCGCCACCGGTCACTGAGCCGCCCCCCGTTGTCGCCGCGTTGCGGCCCGACACCGCACCGACCATGCCCGCCTACGATCCCAATGCGAGCCGTGTCGCGCCCTCGCCCCAGCTGGGGGACGGCCGGTTGTGGGTGAGTCCACGGCCGGGACTCCCCGCGGCGGTGGCCGAGCAGCTCTACGGCGACACGGCGCAGCGGCGCACGGCGGCGATCGACCGGCTCAAGGCGATGGTGGACACGCTGAATCAGGTGATCGACCAGGAACAACGCGAGCGCCGGCGCCCGTCGTGGACGGTCGGCGGTACGCCGGGGAACCCGACGTGGGGGATCGACTCGGCATACATCCACGTCGCCGGCATCAAGATTCCGACCGCTGTACTGGCGGCGCTCGGCTATATCAAGATGGCGGGTGGCAAGTCGCTGCTGCCGCAAGGCAATTTCGACGAAGATCTGCGGAACCGGCAACTCGCCGACATGCGCGCAGATATCCTGCAGGCCGCTGCGCGCGCGCAATCGCTGGCCCAATTCCGACGGTACGTACGCGAGCTCCGCGAGCGGAAACAAGCCGAGCGGGATGCCGACGAGCGGCGCCACGCGCAGGATACCGTCAAGGCCGTACCGTAGTGCATCTCGCGTACATCCTGCTCATCCTGCAGGCACCGAGCCTCAACCGCGCCGAGCAGCGCATCCGCGCCACTATCGTTGGCGCACGCGAAGACCAGATCGCCTACCTCCAACGGGTCGTCGATATCCCGAGCAACACGCTGAATCTCGAGGGTGTGCGCAAAGTCGGAGCGGTCTTTCGGGCCTCATTCGACTCGCTCGGCTTCACGACGACCTGGGTCGCCGTGCCGGACGCGGTCGGACGCGCGGGGCACGTCGTGGCCGAGCATCGCGGTCGCTCTGGGGCCGTGCGGCTGCTGCTCATCGGCCATCTCGACACGGTGGTCGAGCCAACAGGCGCGAATTTCGTGCGGGAGGATTCAACGGCGCGTGCCATCGGTGGGGCCGACATGAAGGGCGGGGATGTGGTGATTCTCTACGCCCTCAGGGCGCTGGAGGCGGCAGGCGCGCTGCGCGACATGAACGTCACGATCGTCTTCACCGGCGACGAGGAGCATCCCGGCGAGCCGCTCGCCGACGCGCGCCGGGCGCTCATCGAGGCCGCGCAGCACAGCGACGTGGCGCTCGCGTTCGAGGCCGGCAACCGCTCCGACGTGACCGTCGCGCGTCGCGGCGCGAGCGCCTGGCGCGTGACGGGGACAGGCCGCCAGGCGCATTCGGCAGGAGTGTTCGGTGAAGGGGCGGGGTACGGGGCGATCTACGAAGTGGCGCGGATCCTCGACGCGTTCCGGACGCAGCTCGGCGGCGAGCAGTACCTCACCTTCAACTCGGCCATCATCGTCGGCGGCACGGACGTGAGCTACGATACGGTGGCGATCAGCGGCACCGCGGCCACGAAGCTCAACATCGTGCCGTCACACGCAGTCGCGCATGGCGACCTGCGGTTCATCTCCGACGAGCAGCTGCAGCGGACCCGCGGGAAGATGCGCGCCATCGTCGCGCAGCACCTCCCGGGCACCGACGCGACTATCGTATTTCGCGACGAGTATCCCGCGATGTCGCCGACGCCGGGCAACGCGCGGCTGCTCGCGGTCTACGATTCGGCGAGCCAGGCGTTGGGGTACGGTCCTGTGGCTGCCCTCGACCCCGGCCGGCGCGGTGCCGGAGACATTTCCTTCGTTGCCCCGCTCATCGATGGGCTCGACGGACTCGGCGCGTTGGGTTCGGGATCGCACGCGCCGGGCGAGCGCGTGGATCTCAAGTCCCTGAGGATGCAGACCGAACGGGCCGCGCTGCTCTTATACCGATTGGGGCGACGGCCGGCGTCGCAATTCGCGCGGGCGCCCACGCAGACCAACTAGTGCTGGCCACACTGCTGGTGCTCGGCCGCTTGGTAGGGGCGCAGCATGCTGCGCCGCTACAGGAGCCGATTGTCATTCGTGCCGCCACAGTTATCGACGGCCGCGGCGGTGTGCAGCACAATGTCGATATCGTGGTCGTCGCTGGCCGCATTGCGCGAATCACTCCGCGTGGGCCTGTGCCCGCGGGCGCCCGAGTCATCGATCTGGGTAACCGTACCGTCCTGCCGGGCCTCATCGACGCCCACACCCATCCCGTCTGGTACTTCAATCGCCAGAACCGGCTGCATACCGCCACTGACGGCGACACGCCCGCGCAGTCGACGCTCGCGGCGGCGGCCAACGCGTACGCGACGCTTATGGCGGGGTTCACGACGATTCAGAGCGTGGGATCGCGCAGCGACGCGGATCTGCGCGACTGGATCGCGACCCAGGGCCTGCCGGGGCCGCGGATCCTCACTTCCCTCGATCCGCTCACCGAGCGCAGTGGTGGCCCCGATTCACTGCGCGTGCTGGTCCGGGAGCGCAAAGCCCAGGGCGCGGACGTCATCAAGCTGTTCGCCTCGGCGAGCATCCGCGAAGGCGGCCAGCAGACGATGTCCGACTCGCAGCTCGTCGCGGCCTGCGGGGAAGCGAAGGCGCTTGGCCTGCGCACCATCGTGCACGCGCACAGCGCGGCGGCGGTGCGCGCCGCGTCGCTCGCAGGTTGCACGCAAGTGGAGCACGGCATCTTCGTGACGCAGGACGTCCTCACGCTGATGGCCGAGCGCGGGACGTACTTCGATCCGCAGTGCGCGCTCGTGTTCCGCAATTACCTCGATAACCGCGCCCGCTACGAAGGCATCGGCAACTACACCGACTCCGGGTTCGCGGCGATGGAGCGCGCGTTGCCGCTCGCGGCGCAAGACATTCGCATGGCGCTGGTGACGCACGGGTTGAAGGTGGTGTACGGCACCGATGCGGTGGCGGGTGCCGATGGCCACAACGCCGAAGATTTGGTCTGTCGCGTGCAGAAGGCGGGCGAAGCGCCAATGCACGCGATTCAGGCGGCCACGTCGCTGAACGCCGAAGCGTTGGGCCTCGCCCAGCGAATTGGCGCCATCGCGCCCGGCCTCGACGCCGACATCATCGCGGTCGAGAGTGACCCCTCGCGCGACATCACCGCGCTGCGGCGCGTGAGCTTCGTGATGAAGTCGGGGCAGGTGCTACGGAACGACGGAGCCGTGCCGTAGGAATACGTAGGGGCGCAGCATGCTGCGCCCCTACCAAGGACCTACTGGACCCTGACCAATGTCCCGCGAATCTCCCCGCCCGTATGCGCTCTCGTATGGAGGTTCACGTAGCTCCGACCAGCCCGGATAACCGCCAGCATGGAATCGGCAGGCGCGTCCAGCGTCGTCGAGCCCTGGGCCGCGGTTCCCGTGATGCCCGGCCCCGTCGTACCGGCTGCCCAGACCCTCTCGCCAAGAGTGAAATCCACGCGGACATTGCCGGCAACCGAATCCGCCGCGCGACGGTGAATGTGCCCGGCAATGAGGCTGTCGATTGGCGCATCGACATCGACCTTCCACGTCACTGTGTTGCCGAGAATCGTGACTACCGCGTGACCCGTTGCCGTCGTCGTCACGGGCGTCGGTGCCTCGTTCGCGCCGTTTAACTGCGCCGTGTAGATCTCCAACCCGGACGGGATCGTCACGCCGTTGTCACTGCACGCACCGCCGATCAGGGCGACGCTCACGAACGACGCGAATGCTCGTACGCGCATATCACTCTCCTTACGCAGCTTATCACAAGTGAAACTGCACAAAGCTTCGGAAACAGACTCGGCCCTCCTTTCGACGGCCAGGCGTTATTGGACGATGATCGCTCCCCGCATGAACGACTCGTGCGGGATACAGTGGTAGGGGAATGGCCCGGCGGTCGTGAACGTGTGAGAGAAACGATTGCCGGGACTCAAGTCCGCGGAGCTCCAGATACCGGCGGTGTCGGACGTCGTGGTGTGGGGCTCTTGGCCGACATCCTCACAGTTGACCCAGGTGACGGTGGCGCCGACCGGCACCGTGAGCGTATCGGGATGGAAGCCGAAATCCCGGATCGCGACGAGATAGTGCATCGAGTCGATGACCGTGACCGGCACGCGGCACTCGGCGGCGCCGGCGCCTGGTCCCGAGCTCCGGTCGGAGAAGCAGGCGACGGCAATGGCGCACCCCACGGCGCCGAAAACCACCATGAACCGCTTCATGGTTGCCTCACGACGATGACAGCTTTCATGAACGGATGCGGCGTACAGTGAAACGCGTACTCGCCCGGTTGCGTGAACGTGTGGCTCCATGTCTGCCCGGGCTCGATCGGTCCCGCGCTTCGGCTCGAATGTCATCGTGCGCATCTCTGCGGGACTCGCGGGACCCGCCGCCCCTTCGCCGCCGCCGTTCTTCGCCGCCGTCTTTCCTCGCCGCCCGAAGTACCGGCTCAGCGTAAAGGGAATCGTAAATTCAAACCCACCGCGTACTCGGTCGAGGCCGCGCGACACACCCTGCAGCGTGGCGGTGTTGGTGTTCGTGACTTGCAGCGACAGCGAGTGCGGCGAGTAGGGAATCGCGATCTGGAGCCCCGCGCCCCAGGCCAGTTTCTCGTTGAGCCGCCGGTTGATCAGCGTGGTCGCGTCGCCGGCAAGCGCGAACCACCGATTGAGGCGTAGCACGGCCCCGCCCCCGACGGCGAAGCGGGAGGTATCGCTGTGATAGCCGTTGGAAAAGAATCGCCCGACCGCCATCAGCCGGACGCGGCCTTGTGACCGGCCAACGGTCAGCTCCGCATCAAAGCTCCCTGCGGCCTGGTTATAGCCGACCTGGATGGCGCGTTCATTGATGAGCCATGCCGGAGTGTCCAAGCCTCTTACCTTGCCGCGTTCTGCCCACCGCACGAACGCTTCCCATTCGTTGGGGAACGCGGCCGCGATATCGGACGAGGTCGCATAGTTGAAACCGATGAGGACGGGAATGGGAAGCTGATAGGCGAGGAGGAACGTCGGCGAATTCGTCACTTTGCGGAGCGGGGCGTCACCCACTCCGAATCGGTGCACGAAATTGAACTGCAGCGTGCCGCGCGCGCCCAGCCAGCCACCCGACAGGTTGGGTGGCCGCTCGAGGACGGATTGGCACGAGGCTACATCAGTAACTCCCAGCGAAGCGGAGAGGGCGCAGGCGACGAACACTGCGATCGGACCAGGCAGACGCAAACGGGCCTCCTCATATGAGAGACGCAGCCTCGAGGCGACGCAGTGCCGCCTCTTTGCCGACGACCGACAGCAGCTCGTTCACTGGTTCCGACACCGTTCCTCCGGTCAGCGCGATGCGAATCGGCTGAAAGATCTTTCCCGCAGCCACATTGCGCTGCTGCGCGAGATTGCGCAATGCATGCTCGATCTCCCCCGCAGTCCACGCGACGTTCTTCAGGACGGTCACGCTCGCGGCGAGCGCTGCGTGATAGCCGTCCTTGTCTTTCGCGATTTCTTTCTGCGCCTTCTCATCGAGCGTCACGAATTTCCCGTCGAGCCGCACCGCCACCTGCCGCGCGACATCGAGCGTCGTGCGCGAGCGGGTTTTCACGGCGGTAATCGCGTTCCGCACCCCTGCAGTACTGCCATTGAGACCCAGTTTTGCCAGCTCCGGTTCCACCAGCGGCAGCAACTCGTCGGCGGACTTTGCCGTCAGGTACTGTCCATTCATCCACTCGAGCTTCGTCGTATCGAATACGGACGGCTTTTTGAGAATCCCGTCGAGCGAAAAGAGGGCTCGCAGCTCCTCTTTGCTCATGATCTCGCGATCGCCGCCCGGACTCCATCCAAGCAACGCGAGAAAGTTGCGCATCGCCTCTGGGAGAATACCTAGGTGTTGGTAGTCTCCGACAGCGGTCGCGCCGTGCCGTTTGGAAAGCTTTTTCCCGTCGGGTCCGTGAATCATCGGCACGTGGCCGAAGATTGGAGTCACCGAGCCGAGCGCGCGATAAACGGCCAGTTGCTTGGGCGTATTGGAGATATGATCGTCGCCGCGGAGCACGTGGGTGATTTGCATGTCGATGTCGTCGACAACTACGGCGAAGTTGTACAATGGGGACCGGTCCGAACGGAGGATAACAAAGTCCCGGATATCCTCACCTTTGAAACTGATGCGTCCGTGCACCGCATCCTCCCACGACAGCTCGCCGGGAGGGACGCGTAACCGGATGGCGTCCTCCTCCATGTAGGCTTTGCCCTCTTTGAGCAGTTGATCTGCCATTTGCTGGTGGCGGGCGAGTCGAGCGCCCTGGAAGATCGGCTGCTCGTCCCAGTCGAGGCCGAGCCAGGTGAGACCGTCGAGGATGACCTGGGTGTGTTCATCCGTGGAACGCGCCTTGTCGGTATCTTCTATGCGCAGGAGGAATTTCCCGGCCTCGCGACGGGCGAAGAGCCAGTTGAAGAGGGCGGTGCGGGCGCCCCCAACGTGGAGAAAGCCGGTTGGGGAGGGTGCGAAGCGGACGCGCACGGTCATCGCGAATAATACGACCATCATAGCGCCTTCGGAAATCCTTCATGATCGTCCGCGCATGGTTGCACGAATCTTTTTCCTGGGAGGGTCTGATGATACGACGTCTTTTGCTGCTGCTGGTGGGACTGTCGTTACCTGCCGTAGCCAGCGCCGGCGTTCCCGACTGGATTCTGCGTTATGAAGCGTCGTTCAACCATCGAGGGATTCCGAGCTTCTCGCGGCAAACCGGTCTCGCCTGCAACGTCTGTCACACGGCGTTCCCGATGCTGACGGCGTTCGGCCGCCAGTTCAAGCTCAATGCGTACACGCTGACCGGATTGCAGACAATCGGACCAACCGAGACGACGCCGTCGCCGCTCAAGATCAACCTCATTCCGCCGGTCTCGACGATGCTGCAGACGTCGTTCACGCAGACATCCAAGGCGCAGCCCGGCACACAGAACGGCAACGTGGAGTTCCCGCAGGAGCTGAGCGTGTTCTTCGGCGAGGCGATCTCGCCGCGGCTGGGGACGTTCATCCAGATCACGTACGACGGAGCGGAGGGAACGCTGGGCGTCGACAACATCGATCTTCGCTACGCGAACCACGCCAAGGTCCTGTCCAAGCGGACGATCTACGGCATTACCGTCAACAACAGCCCGACAGTACAGGATGTGTGGAACTCGACGCCGGTGTGGGGATTCCCGTTCGGTTCATCGGGCGTCGCCCCCACTCCCAGCGGATCCCCGTTGATCAATGAAGGATTGGCGCAGAGCGTCGCCGGGATCGGGACCTACGCGCTGTGGGACGACCATCTCTACGGAGAGCTGTCGGTCTATCGCTCCTCGCCGCAAGGCGGCCCCCATCCCCCGGACGCGACCTCGACGGGGATCATGAAGGGCGTGACCCCCTATTGGCGGTTCGCCTACCAGCGGACGTTTGGGACGCAGTACATCGAGCTGGGGACGTTCGGCCTGGCCTCGCGGTTGTATCCCACCGGCGTCACGGGACCCACCGACCGCTTCAGCGACGTCGGTGCCGATCTGCAATACGAACGTCATGCAGGAAAAAATGGCCTGGGGACGTTCGTCGTCCACGCGAGCTACATCCATGAGCGACAGACGCTCGATGCCACCTTTGGCGGCGGAGCGTCTGAGAATGCCAAGAATACGCTGAACACCGTGCGGGCTGACGCGTCGTGGCTGACGCCCACCCGCTGGGGCGGCTCGGTGGGCGTCTTCAGCACGAGTGGCACCACCGACACGCTGCTTTATGCCCCGGGGGCGGTCACGGGTAACGCAACCGGAAAACCCAACAGCAACGGCGTGATCGCCGAACTGCAATTCATGCCGTGGATCAACACACGGTTCTCGCTACAGTATGTCGCGTATCAGAAGTTCAACGGCGGCACGAGCAACTACGACGTTGCGGTTGCGGGACGCAGCGCGTCGGACAATAACACGGTCTATTTGCTGGCGTGGTTGATGTTCTAGAGGCGGAGCGAATGTTCAATGTTCAATGATCAATGTCCAATGATCATTGAACATTGAGCATTCGACATTGAACATTCGCGCGAAGCGCGCACGGAGGAGGGGGGATTCGAACCCCCGATAGGGTTTTAAGGCCCTATAACGGTTTAGCAAACCGCCGCCTTCAGCCACTCGGCCACCCCTCCAGCTCCTGCAGCGCCGGAAATTAGCGGCTCGGGAGCGGGTTCGGTACCCTACCCGCGATTTTCTTGACTTGACCGGTCCCGTTCATAACTATGGGGTCGCTATGCAAGACCCCGACGCGTTCTCCCCTCGTCCTGACGTCCCGTGGGCCCTCGTCCTGCTGGTCGTCTGGTGCGCGGTCGAGGGGACGATCTTCGCGTTTGCGCTGCGCCCCACGATGAGCGAGCTGTTGGCGGACTTGACCGGCGTTACAGTCAACCCGATCGCGCTCGTCGTGGTGCTGTGGTTTTTCCTGACGGTCATTATCGCCGGCAGCTTCGCGTGCATTCAAGTGCTGAATGAGGCGATCGCGGCGAGACAGATCGGCAATATCGTGCAGATGGTGTTGGTGCAAATCGCAGTCGCGATGTTCCAGGTGCTCTTCCTGTACCGCGAATTGGTCGACCAAATCACGCCATGGCTGGCGCAAGGAGGCATCACGCTCAGCGTGGGGAGCACGCTCGGCCTCGCCTTCTTCGCATGGGTCGGCGTTCGCGGCATGACGTGGTACCTGTTCGGCCGCACTGGTGCGCCCGCGTTGATCGCGGTGCTCAACCGCCCAGCCGGCATGCACCGCAGCCTCTGAACTAAATCACTTCGTCAACACCTCGATCACGCCGCCCTCGTGTCCCACGCCGTACCGCGCGTGGGCCTGCGCGGCGGGGAGGAAACGCAGCTCCTTGACGTCGCTGACGCGAATCTCGCGCAACTGGTTCACATCTCCCGCCGAGACGCCGTTCAGGTAGACGCGCAGCTGGCCGGCGCTCTGATCGCGGATGCTGGTTACGCCGCGCGAGTGCAACCAGGTGGGCCGGAATTCCTGCACCAACGCCATCAGATCGATCGCGGTCGATTCCTCGAACTCCTCCGCCTTGAGCACATTGGAATTGCTGGCTGGCGACGGCTCGGCGATGGGCTCCCCCCCCGTCGGCGCGACGGCGCCCGTGGACACCTCGATCACACCGCCAGCGTGGCCAACGCCGTACCGCAGCTGCGCGTCGGCGGCGCCGAAAAAGCGCAGCTCGCGGATTTCGAGGCGCTGAATCTCGCGCAACTTGTTCACATCGCCGAACGGGTTGCCGTTGAGGTACACCTGTACGACGCCGGCGTCCGGATCGCGGATGCTGATGATGCCGCGGGAGTGCAGCCAGGTGGGCCGGGCGTCCTGAACCAACGCGTACGCATCGTTCGCTGTCGACGCCTCGATCTCCGCCCCCTCGATCACATTGGAGTTGCGGTTACGCGCGAGACCGACCGCACGCGCGGGCGTGGTACCAGGAGCGGTAGCCGGGGCGACCGAAGCGGCAGCGGGCGCCGAGGCGGGAGCGGGGGCGGGGGCCGAGGAAATAGTCGCGGGCGCGGGTAAGGGCGCATTTGTCGGCGTCGCCGCGAGTGCTTCCGAGGCCGACTCGGAGCGATAGACGATGGTCCCGCTCCGCGTCTTGATCTCCAGCACGTTGCCGCCGACTTCCTGGAATCCTACGACTACCACCTCTGTGCCCATCGCCATCGGCCGCTGCCTCATCTGCGCCCGCGGCATCCGGATCACCCAATCGCGCACGATCCAGGCACCGGACGGAACCCGCATGAATTCGATGCGACCACCCGCGCGAGGAGCGACCACTTCCTGCGGCAGCCGCACGTACGTGAAGTCGAGGTGATGCAGCATCGCGGTCCCCTGGTCGATCCAGAGCGTGCCGGTGATGTCCGGGAGCCTGCGGTCGCGCGCCGGTGTGAACGCGAGGCCAAGGAGCCCCTCGGTTTCTCCGCGACCGGGTTTTGTTTCGAAGCAATGCGTGCGCAGGAACGCGTCACTGATCAATTCGTCCGCGTCGGGTCCGTGATATGTCCAGCCGTCCTGGTCGACAACGACGAAACCTTCCCGCTCGAGCTGCTCGGGAGGCGCGCTCTTGACCGGGATCAGCCGGTATCCGTCGTCGCGCCACGTGGAGTCCGGCCCGCGGGGGCGTCCTCCCGGACCCGTTTCGCGCGCGAATCGAGTGACGGCGTACCAGTAGGCCGGGTCTCGCGACGTCCACGACACGGCTGCCAGCGCTTCGTGCACCTCATCCCACACCGCGGCGACGGACGCCCCCGCTTCCACATCACATTGCCGCTCCCCCTGCACGACGATCTCGGCTAACGCGATGGGGATCGGGTCGACCGCCGCACTGTAAGAGATGGTTCCCCCGGCCGTCAGGGTGAGCGGCGTCGAGACGTACGGCCGAAACCCGATGCGCTTGGAGCGCAGGCGGTATGCGCCGGCCGCGGGAGAAGTCAGGAGGAATTCACCGGCATTGTTCGTGATCGTCCGGGCCTTCTCGACGCCGCGCTCATCCACCAGGGTGAGGAACGCGCCGGCGAGCGGTGCCTTCGTGATGCTGTCGGTCAATTGCCCGCGGACGCTTTGGGCCGGGAGAGAGGTCGGAACCGCCAGGGCTGCGACGACGAGGACGAGAGAGAGGCGCATGTTACGGCCTTTCTTCCCACCACCTGAATCGTTGGGGCTCGAGCTTCGCGAGCCGGTACAGGTTCCGGGCGAAACGCCCGACGAAGAGTGCCGCCATCCCGATCAACAGGACCGCCAACGTCCAGTTGGCGACGACGCGGACGGGGAACGGGCCTTTGATCTGCCAGAGCGCCGCGAGGGCGAGCATGGTGTTCAGCATCACGAGCAACAAGCGGACTTCGGTCGGCCCGATGCGACCGTACGAGATCTTGAAGACGCCGAACACCGTCGACTCGAGATACACGTTGATCGAGAGTGCGAGATACACGACCACGAGTCCGAGCGCCAAGCCGAGGTTCACGTACGGCGACAACCCGATCCCGAGACCGATGACGGCGGTCGAGAACGCGTCCACCACGTGATCGACATAGTAGCCGTACTTGGGGCGCTGGGTGCCGCGCACGCGCGCGAGCGTGCCGTCGAGGCTGTCGCCGACCCAGTTCACGCCGAGCATCAGGCTCGCCACCCAGAGCCAGGCGGGGTCGTACGTCGTGAGCGCGTAGGCGGTCCCGGCACCCACCGCGCCGAGCGTGCCGAGCACCGTCAGGTGGTTGGAGCGGAGCATCCGCGGCACGCGCTCGGCGAGGAGCCGCAGCACCCGGCGCTCGACGCCGGCCAGCAGAAACGTCATCTCGCGCGGTGCGTCCGTCACGCCTACCAGCCCTCGGTTTTCACAACGGCGAGTACCGATTCGAAGGGACTCAGCTGCATCTCTGTTGCCTCGGCAGGCAGCGTGATGGTCTGCTCCGTGAGCGGTCCTCTGACCAGCAGGCGCACCACTGCTTCGCCCTCCGCGAACTTGATCCGCAGCGGCACGAACATCGCGAATCCGTCGGGCACATCGGTCTGCTTGACGCGCAGGTGCGCCGTGTACTTCCCACCCTCCGCCGGGTCGACTTTCCACGCGAAGGTGTAGGTCGGCACGCCGGTGCCGTAGACCCATTCATCGAAGAACCAGTCCATCGGCCGGCCCACGTGCTTCTCGACGACGCGCTGGAAATCGAGGGTCGTGGCCCGCTTGCCGCGATACGTCTCGTAGAAGTTGCGCATCATCGCCTTGAACCGGTCCTCGCTCATGGTGCGCGAGTCGAGCATCATGTTCCGCAGCATGTGCAGCACCCAGGCGCCCTTCTGTCGCGCGATTCGCGCAGCATTTTGAAATACTCATCGTTGTCGTTCAGGATGAGCTGCATGTACCACATCCCGGCAAATTCTGCGAAGCCTTCCGACAGCCACGCATCGCGATAGCTCGCGGGCTCGACGCCGATGCCCCACCACTGGTGGGCCATCTCGTGCGCACGGAAGCTTTCATCGTGGCCGGCCTTCTGGAGGCCCAGGAAGGTCACGAACGACAGGTGGATCAAGCCGGGGAACGCTTGCCCGTGGAAATAGGGAATCTCCGTCGCGTAATAGTGCTGGAACAGCGGGGCCCCGAAGGCGCCGGTGAAGAAGGACAGACTGTTCGCGATGTCCGCGCCCACGTCGTCCGCCGCACCGCGCGACGTGGGAATGAAGCGGCGGATCAAGCTGTGCGCTTCGGTATTGAGCTGGATCGTCACCGGTGGGATGCGCTGATCGGTGATCTTGACCTCGTCGAAGTTGCCGATGTTGAACGACACCTGGTTGGTGGGCAGCTCGCTCGCCCACTTGGTGACGACGGTGTTGCCCTGCGTATCCGCCTGCACGAGGCGCCCGATGGTTGAGAAGCGCAGACTCTTGGGCGTGTGAAACGTGAGGTTCACGTCGAAGACTTGATCGCCGCGGTAGCGGGGATACCACGTCTCCGTGTCCTTGATGAACGCCCAGGCGTCGAGCACGGTGTGGAAGTCACCGCGCGAGTCGTCCCACATCTCGGGCAGGGCCGATCCGAAGCCGATCAGGCTGCCGTGATACACGACGCGGAACGCCTGTGTCTTGCCCGCGGCGAGCGGTTCGGCCAACTTGATCCAGAGCCCTGAATAATGATTCTTGCGGAAGAACGTCAGCGGCGCGCCGGCGTCGCTCACGACGGAATCGACCTCGAGCTCGTCGTACAAGACGAACGGCACCCACTGCTGGGGCTGTTCCGAACGGCCCGCGAGCTTGACCGTCGTCCGCGCGGAGAATTTGTAACTCCCTTCGATCGTCGCGTCGATGTCGTAGCCCGCCACGGCCAGCGGCTCGGGCTGCTCATTCGCGACTGAAACGCCGGCCACCAGGTCCTCGGCGCGCTCGAATTGACAGACCGTCTCGGTGCGCTGCCCCACCAGTTTTCCGCGGCGGTAGAGCAAGACCTCCTCGGCCTCCGCCGGATCGAACTGAATCATCACGCTCTCGCCGCGCTTGCGCTGGATGTACGCGGCGAAGAATCCGGTTGTCGCGTGATTCAGCAGGGCGGTGACCAGGCTCGCGTCGGCACTGCGGCTGTGGCCATCGACGATGTAGTCGAGCGCGGCCCCGATCGCGTCCGAAGGATCGGCGGCCTGGGCTCCCGGGGGCGGGGGGCCGAACTTCAGCGACCGGCCCAGCTCGGTCTCGGTCGAGTCCGCGAACAACAAGACGACTGCGGTGATCGGTCCGTTGATCGTGGAATCGCCCATGACGCGCTTCAGATTGAACTGCTCGACGATGACCGGCGGAACGAACGAGAGCGATCCCGAGCCGACAAACGCGATGGCGGTGGTGCGGCCCGCGACGGGCGTCAGCCGGTATGCCACGCCGTCGTCGAGCCGCAGCTCCATGACATCGCGACGGAGGATTAATCCGTGGACGGGCGCGACTGCGTTCGGCAGCGGCGCGAGGCCTTTTATCTGATCGAATACGGTGTCGTAGGGCGTTTGGACCGAGGCACTAAAAGCAAATACGATCGCGATGACGACATGCATACGACCTCCCCCAGGCGAGTCGACGGAGGGCACAGGATTCGAACCTGTAAGGGCTTGCGCCCGCCGGTTTTCAAGACCGGTGCCTTAGCCATTCGGCCAGCCCTCCCAGTCGCTTTAACCTACCGCGACGGTCGCGCGTGCCACAGTGAGATTATGACGTTTCGGGCGGCCCTTGCGGGGTTTCTGAAGTTCGGTGTATCTTCGGGTCCCGAGTTCGCACAAAAACAGGACCGGCCGATGTCGATTTCCCGAGTTTTCTTTCGACGTACTTGCAGCAGCACGTTGGAACCAGCACGTGACAGGTCCCGTTACGTTCAGGACTGTCCGGCCCGTTCACTTTCCTGGGAAAATCTTCGCATATGAAACTGTCCGAAACCGCGATACGCCGCCCCGTCCTCGCCAGCATGCTCTCCGCTGCGCTGGTGCTCTTCGGGTTCATCGGGTACACCCGGCTCTCGGTCCGCGAGCTGCCCGACATCGATCCCCCCGTCATCTCGGTGACGACCG
>QHUF01000067.1 GCA_003221075.1 Gemmatimonadota bacterium | reverse complement strand
CGCCGCCGCCTCCGGGTCAAGGCGGGGTCTTCCGCTCCGACGACGCCGGCGCAACGTGGCGACGCGTGAGCGCCGACCAGGCGCTGTGGGGCCGAGGCTGGTATTTCGAAAAGATCGCGGTCGATCCGAAGAACCCCGACATCGTGTATGTGCCGAACGTCGCCGTGAACCGCAGCCGCGACGGCGGGGCCACCTGGGACGTGATCCGCGGGTCACCCGGCGGCGACGACTACCACCAGGTGTGGATCTCACCCGACAATCCTGACATCCTGATCGTCGCGAGCGACCAGGGCACCATCATCACGCGCAACGCGCGCACCGCCGATCCGCGCGCCATGACCTGGAGCTCGTGGCTCAATCAGCCCACCGCGCAAGTTTATCACGCATCGGTCGACTATCGCTTCCCATATTGGGTGGTGGGCGCACAACAGGACTCGGGCGCGGTGGCGGTGCGCTCGCGCGGAAAGTTCGCGCAAATCTCGCAGCGCGACTGGGAGCCGATCGGCGCCGCCGGCGAAAGCGGCTACGCCGCGGGCGACCCGCTGCATCCCGGGATCATCTATGGCGGCGAAGGCAGCCGCTGGGAGCTCGACACCAACCTCTCCGTCCCGAATACGTCGGCGCCGAAGGGGAGCGAGACCGATCGCGCCGACTGGACCCAGCCACTCGTGCTGTCGCCGGCTGACCCGCACGCGTTGTATTACGCCAGCCAGTTCTTGTTCAAGACGAGCGACGGCGCGCGCACGTGGAAGCAGATCAGCGGCGACCTGACGCGACCCGATCCCGGTATCCCACCGAATCTCGATGCGAGCGCCGCGGCGGCCACCGATCGCAACGGCAAGCGCGGCGTGATCTACGCGGTAGCTCCGTCGCCGCTACGCGCGCCGCTGATCTGGATCGGCACCGACGACGGGCTCATTCAGGTCACGGCCGACGACGGCACGACGTGGCACGATGTCACACCCTCGGCGATGACTGCGTGGAGTCGGGTCACCGGCATCGAGGCGTCGCACTTCGACGCCGACACGGCGTACGCGAGCGTCGACCGCCACCAGCTCCAGGATTTTGCCCCGTACATCTACCGCACGCGCGACCAGGGCCGGTCGTGGCAGCGCATCACGACCGGACTGCCGGACGACGTGTACGTCCACGTCATCAAGGAAGACACGCTGCGGCGCGGGCTGCTGTTCGCCGGAACCGAGCGCGGCGCATTCGTGTCGTTCGACGACGGCGATCACTGGCAGCCGCTCCAGCGCAACCTGCCGGTGACGTCGGTGCGCGACTTCGTGGTGTACGGCAACGACCTCATCGTCGCCACGCACGGCCGCGGCTTCTGGGTGATGGACGACATCAGCGCGCTGCGGCAGGTCAGTGACGCCGTGCTCCAGGCCGACGCCTGGCTGTTCCGGCCCGCGGATGCCATCAACTTCATTCAGGGCGACGATAACGGCACACCGTTCCAACGCGACGAGCCGCAGGCTCAGAACCCACCCGACGGCGCGGTTCTAGACTTCTATCTCAAAGCGGCGGCTCCGGGAGCGGTCACGCTGGAGATCCTCGACGCGACGGGCAAAATCTTGCGCAAGTGGCCCACCGAACCCGGGACGGATACTGGACCGCGAGCTGGCCGAGGCTCGAACGGGCTGCCCCGCGTGTCACCGCTGTGGCAGCCCGGCCCTGAGGCTTTCTCGACGACGGCTGGAATGCACCGCGTCGTCTGGCGACCCGTCGCACCCCCGGAGCCCACCGCTACCGGTGGGGGTGGTCCGCGGCGCCGCGATGGCGCTCGGCTCACCGGCACGTTTACGGCGCGGTTGACCGTCAACGGCCACACCTCTACGCGAGACTTTGCGGTGCGCCCAGATCCGCGAAGCGACGCACGCTAGCCGCCGGAGGTTGCCATCCTGCTCCCATATCGGCGCCTGACGTTCGTTGCGTTGGCTCTGGTCAGTGCCTGCGAGCCCAGCCCGCCGGCCGGGGGGGGCGGAGGTGGTGGCGTGCCGCCGGCCGGCCACGTCTTCATCATGACCGAGGAGAACCACGACTACACCGACGTGATCGGCAGCTCGGCGATGCCGTATCTCGATAGTCTCGCGCAGCAGTACGGCCTGGCGACGCAGTATTTCGCGAACACGCATCCGTCCATCGGCAACTATTTCGTGCTGGCGACGGGCCAGATCATTACCAACGACGACAGCTATTCCACGATCGTGACCGTGGACAATGTGGTGCGGCGGCTGCTCGCGACGGGGAAGACGTGGAAGTCGTACGCCGAAGACATTCCGTCCGTTGGTTACACCGGCGGCGACGTCGGGGGCTACGCCCGCAAACACAACACATTCGCGTTGCTCTCCGACGTGGCGAACGACTCGACCCAGCGGCAGAATCTCGTCCCGTTCACCCAGTTCGCGACCGACCTGGCGAACGGCACCCTCCCCGACTACTCGAACATCGTGCCCAGCCTCTGCAACGACGCGCACGATTGCCCGCTCGCCACCGCCGACACGTGGCTGCGGACTCACATCGCGCCGCTCCTTGCCAGCGCCACGTTTCAGCAGGACGGCCTGCTCATCATCACGTTCGACGAGGCGGGCAGCGACGACACCCACGGCGGCGGCCGCATCGCGTGGGTGGTCGTGAGCCCCAAAGCCAAACGTGGCTACCAGTCCACGACGCTCTATCAGCACCAGAGCACACTGCGGCTGACGCTCGAGGCGCTCGGCATCACGCAGTTCCCGGGGGCGGCAGCGACGGGACCAGCGATGGGCGAGTTCTTCGCACCGTGAACGTGGTGCGCGCGCCGGGTCGAGTGAACCTCATCGGCGAGCACATCGACTACTGCGGCCTCCCGGTCTTCCCCATGGCGATCGGCCGCTCGGTCCGCATGACGTTTCAGCCGCGCGCGAATCGCGAAACGCGCCTCACGAACCGCGATCCCCGCTTTCCGCCCAGCGACTTCACGCTGAGCGACAGCATCCCACCCGCGCCGGCCGGGGACTGGAGCAACTACGCGAGGGCAGCGGGCCAAACCCTGGCGCAACGATTCCCGGATCTGTGGGGCGTCGACGCATTGGTCGAGAGCGATCTCCCGATCGCCGCCGGTCTCAGCTCCTCATCCGCTCTCCTCGTTGCAACTGCCCTCGCAATCCTGCACGCCAACAGCGCGTCGATCTCGCCGCTCGAGCTGATGGAGCTCCTGGCGCGCGGCGAGCGCTACGTCGGCACAGCGGGCGGCGGAATGGATCAGGCGATCATCCTCGGCGCACAGGCCGGGTGCGCGTCACGGATCGACTTCCACCCGCTCCGGCTCACTCCCACGGCCGTGCCGGCCGGCTGGCAGTTCATCGTGGCTCAGAGCTTGGTGCACGCCGAGAAGTCTGGGGCCGCGCGGCAGGCCTACAACGAGCGGCCACGGCAATGCGACGAAGCGCGGCGGCTCGTGGCCACGCGGCTCGGCCGGCCGGATGACACCACGTACGCGGCCCTGCTTGCGGCGGCATCGGTCGAAGAGCTGCTCGACGCATCGCGGACACTCTCGGCCGTGCTCGCGCGGCGGTTCCGCCACGTGGTCACCGAGGGAACACGCGTGCGCCAGGCGGAGGCAGCGATGGCGGCTGGGGAACTCACGGCGTTCGGGGCACTGCTCGACGCCTCGCACCGGAGCTTGCGGGACGATTACGAGGTGAGCTGTGCCGAGCTGGACCAACTCGTGGAGCTGGCGCGGGAAGCCGGTGCGGCTGGAGCGCGACTCACGGGCGCGGGCTTCGGTGGATCGATCGTGGCGCTCTGCAATGTCGACCGCGCGCCGAGCGTCTTGGCTGCTCTGAGGGAGCGCTTCTATGCCCCGCGGGGCGTTGGGGGGGGGGACTACGTCTTCACCGCCGAGCCGTCGGCGGGTGCGGAGGTCAGTTAGCGGGCGTCGTGGAGTCGGTCGCGCAAGAACTTCAGGCCGCGCGCGAGCTGCGTCTCCACGGTCTTCTCGCAGATCCCGAGGCGCTGCGCGATCTGGGCGTAGCTCAGTTCAGCGACGAGCCGCAGCTTGCAAACCTCGGCGCGTTTTGCCGGCGGCGCGCGACCGCAGCACGCTCCAAGCGGTCGCGTGCGGAGTTGCGCACGGCGAGGTACAGGTAGTTCCGCACTGCGCCGGCCGGGACCCAATGTGCCCGGCCCCGCCAGATCCGGAAAAAGACCTCTTGTACGATTTCTTCCGAATCCTCTTTGGAGCGCAGGTAGCGGAACGCAAACGCGTAGAGCCGCTCCCAATACCGGCGATACAACGCCTCGAACGCGACCATGTCTCCGGCACGGATGCCATCCGCCAACGCGCGTTCGTCGGCGTCGGTCCTGACGTCGTCGTCCCAGGACGGGAGAGGCGGGTGGGCGAAACGGAGCTCTAGGGCCATCGGTGGAGACCAGACGCGTGCAACGCCATTAGCGTGCACCCGATTCCGGTGCGGCGCAAGACTCATGCGAACTCGCGATAAGCCCCGAACGCGGCTAACTGATCCTCCCCCAGCTCAGCAGGGATCGGCAAGCACGGTTCATTCAGTTTCTCGCATAGCTGCTTCCATAACGCCGTGCGGACATACCGTTGGTGAACCTTCTGAAATGGCGTGGATAACAGCAGACGTTTGGCGGCTTGCACTTCACTCTTGTCGATCAGCAGCTGGACCCGTCGCTCGATGATCCGCTCATCGGGAAGAGCGTCCACACCCAGCCACTGCTCACGCTCGGCCAGCGTTTGTGTCCCCAACGCGCGTAACGCCTCATCGCGCGCGGCGATGATCTGGGGATGCCGCTGCAACCATTGCTCTTGAACGGATCGGTGCGCTTTCGCGGCGCCTTCGATGTCACCGTCCATTGTCAGCAGCCGGGCCAGCAAGGCCTGGGCGACGCCCACGCTTCCGGTCGCGGAGAGTACAGCGATCGCCTCGCGCTTTTTCCCTCTGCCCGCGAGCCAGGTGCCGTAGTAGAACTTCCAATGTTCTTTCTCTGCGTCTTTGGTCTTCTCAATCGCCCACTTGAATGCCGCATTCAGGTCTTCCATACCCGAAGGGGGCCAGAGGCTCTGATCGATCTCTGGAGGCCTCGGGAGTCTTCCTTGCGATGCATAGGCCTGTACGAGATCCCTCCAGACCTTCACATCTCCCTCGCGTGCCCATTCGAACAGCGGAACGTCCTTGATGGGCCTGAGCTGTACGGTCGGAATCTTCAGCGCGTAGATATCGAGCGGCTTGGCCGAGGGGATCCAGAACTCCACGTGCGATCGGGTTTCGCCCGGCCCGAGCTCTAGCTTGGTGGACTGATCCCGGACCGGTCCGCCCTGGATCTCGGCGTATGAATCGTTCCGTGCCGTGCTCAGCGTCGCCCACGCGCGGTCTTACCCGACGCACTAGCTCCACGGTTACATTCCGGGCGCGACGCGTTCATGGGCAATGTGATAGAGCCCCGCGCCGACTGACGGTGTGAAGGCGCCAAAGGCATTGGCATCTTTGGTTTTCCAAAAGAAGCCTGTCATCTCTGCGATATCGACTTCCTGCATGGGATGCCAATCGATGTCGGCGAGCGTCGAGGAATGCGCGAGAACCCGGCCCCGAGGAAAGTGGTACTGCGTATCGGGAGCGGAGGGCACCGCGGCATTCGACCACGACATCCACGGATGTGTGGATCTGCCCGGGTTATGAAACACCGCGCGTTGCGTCAAGAAATCGTCGTCAGGCCCCAGCGAGTACTCCACGGACCACTGCATGCCAAATCGCAGCTCGCGCTCGCCACACGTCACGTAGCTGCGCTTGTTCGTCTGATCGATGCGAAACAGGACAGGATCGTTCTGTACGGGCGAGTGCGAAATCGGAAAGCTCACTTCGATACCGCCGGCCACAAAACCGAACCGGGGGAGTATGCGCGTCGGTCTAATGACGTCGGGCGCATACAACACTTCTTTGCGGGATCCCTTATGGACGATCGAAGTAACCCGTCCGCCGCGATCGGGACAGATCGTGACTCTGAGCTTGGCGTTCTCCAAAACGACGAACCCGTACTGCTTCAGTACGGGTCGGTCGGAGGTCTCGACAAAGCTCAGATACGGATAGACGCCGTCCGGATCGAACGCCGTCGGGATCGGACCGGCGGGTATCAGCTCATGCGTGAAGACGTCGCTCTGAACCTCCGTACACGCGACGCCTGCGGAGATCACTTACTGCGAAGGCCGTCGCTCAACGCCTCCAGCATGCGCAGGCCTTTGTGGACGGCTTCTGTTATTCTCGTCTGATCGTAATTCCGTTTGCTGTAGTCCGGATCGCCGACAAAGGTCCGTAAAAGAGCGTCCAGATCTCGCAGCTGGCGTCCCGACGCTCGAGCCTTCAGGATCTTGATCTTCTCATAGTCCACGATGCCTTCGCGCAGTTTCTCGAACCGAATGCTGCTGTTGGCTCCGGGGTAGACGAGAAACTCGTCGCCCGCGGGCCACAACGCGTGGCGGGCGTCGCGCGCTGGATCGGCCGGCCAGGCATCGTAGGCCCACCGCAAGAATCCGTCATATCCATACGCCGCCGCATACCAACCGATGTAGCGGCCTTCGATCGGCGGCGAAAACACGAACGTGTTGGGTTTTTGCGGCGTGCAGCACACGTAGTACGTGGTCGTACCTCCGCGTACCGCTCG